>MICN01000136.1 GCA_001829875.1 Syntrophus sp. GWC2_56_31 | reverse complement strand
GTAAGGCGACTTGAACCGCCGTGTACGGACCCGTATGCCCGGTGGTGTGGGAGGGCGAAGGCCGCGAGGCCTTCCCCTATCCCGATTTACATCCTCCGGCATCCGGGACCGGTGATGCTGCTGTGGCCTCCTGTCTCAGGGATGACCTGTATCTGTGTGCCGATCCGCTCCTTGAGTGCTGCAACGTGCGATATCACGCCGATCAGCTTGCCGTCCTGCTGCAGTCCCGCAAGGGTCTCCAGGGCGGTTTCGAGCGCGTCTTCGTCGAGTGTTCCGAATCCTTCATCGAGAAAGAGCGAATCGATTCGCACGTTCCTGCTGGCCATGTGCGAGAGGCCGAGTGCCAGGGCGAGGCTGACGATGAAGCTTTCGCCGCCGGAGAGATTTTTCGTGGAACGGATCTCACCTGCCTGGTAGTTGTCGATGACATTAAGTTCCAGAGGCTCGGAGGAGTCGCGGATGAGCAGATAGCGGTCGGTCATCTTCTCAAGCTGTCGGTTGGCATGCATGGTCATCATCTCAAACGTCAGGCCCTGGGCAAAATTCCGGAATTTCTTTCCATCGGCAGAGCCGATCAGTTCATGCAGCAAATCCCACCGCTCGCATTCCTTCTTCTGGGCATCGCTGTGCTTCAAACGTTCCTGCAGCTTTTCCTTCATTTTCTGGTTTTCCGTCAAGCTCTTTGTGATACCGCCGATATCGAGGCGCATCTGTTTGAGGTCTGCATCGCCGGCGTTTATCCTTTCCCGGAGGGTCTCCCGGGGCAGATCCGTCAACTTTCTGCGGCGTTCGGCTTCCAGCGCCTCCGACCGGTCTTTCCGGCGGGCGCCAAGTTCGGTCATTTCCTTGATCAGGGAGTTCTCCTTGTCGGCAAGAACGTCCCGCTCTTCTTCGCTCAGGGACGATGCAAGACAGTCCGCCTCGTCCGCGAACCCGGCCTTCCTGATGCGTTCTGTTAGTTTCTGTTCCTCCTGTCTCAGTTGTATTTCCCGCTTCCCCGTTTTTTCTTTCAGGGAAACGATCTTCTCTTTCAGGGCGCCGATCTCTTTTTCAATGTTCCCGTATTCCTCGCGTGCCTTTTCCAGGGCTTTTTCCGCCTGGTTCACGGCGTTGGCCAGGCGCTTTTCCTCCCGGTCCGCATCCTTCTCACCGAACAGTTGGCGGCGTGAAACCATCAGTGATTCACACTGTGCCATCAGATTGTCGCGATCCCGGCGCCGCGCCGCCAAGTCCTTTTCCAGGCTCTCCAGCAGTGTAACGGTCTTATCCATTTCTGCCTTCAGGTCGTCGCTCTTTTTTTCATGAGCGGCTTTCTTATCTTGCTTTGCCTGCCATATGTTTTTGCGTTCGGTGAGATCGTTGAGTAAGGCATCGAGATCGATCGAGGGTAGCTGCCCGACCCCGAAGAGTTCCACATCCTTGAGCGCGGCGGCGCGGGCCTTTTGGGTCTCCCCCTCCAGGGTCTCGCACTCTTTGATCAGCCGCTGGTACTCAAGACCGGCCGTTTCAAGCTTGTGACCGGCGTCCTGTAGGGCCTTACCCGAGCCGTCGAATTGCACCCGTAACCTATCCAGGACCGTTTGGGCGGCCTTCTCCGCTTTGGTTCTCTCTTCGGCAGCGGTGACGATGCCGGATATTTCGGCTATTTTCGCCTGAACACTCGCAATCTCTTCGCTCACCTTCCCGACTCGCTCTTCCGGGATGGCATCGATATTCAGCCTCAGCAGGGCATCAGCGCACTCTTTTTCGCCGGCATCCAGATCCGTCTTCTTTGCCTTCATCTCTTTTTCTGCATGTCGGATTTCCGCTGATGTCTTTGCTTCCTCGTTTTTCAGCTTGCCCAGCGTCTCCGCTATGTTGTTGAGTTCGGCCTTGGCATTTTTCAGCGTGGTTTCCGCTTTGCTAAGTTCGGGGACATTGCCTTCGGCGTAGGGATGATCGGTTGCGCCGCACAGGGGACATGGTTTGCCGTCTTCGAGCCTCTGCCTCTCTTCTTCAAGGCTACGGATACGAGTAAGGAGAGAAACCTCGCTTTCAAGGTGTCCGCATTCTTTTTCGAGAAGCGCCTTTTGATCGGTGGCGGATGTTATCTCTTCCAGGAGCTTCGCATGGGCGGCTTTTAAGGTTTCCAGACCCCTTTTCAAATCATCGAGCGTCCCGGAATTCTTATCCATCCACGCGATGGTTTCGCCGGTTTTGATCAGGAGACGCTCACGGTCCTTCAGGGCATCGATCTGCCGCCGCCACTCGCCGATGTCGCGGTCCTTCAGGATGGTCTTGATCTCCTCGGCCAGACCTTTGAGTGCGCTTTGCCCCGCATCCGATTCCCGGCGAATCTTTTCATGATCGGCCTCGATCTTTTTGCGCGCCTCAGCGGCTGACTCCTTTTTCCGGGCTGCCTCGGCAAGCCCTTCATGTGCCTTGACCTGCCTGCCCTCCAGGTCGCGAATCGCCGCAAATCCCCTGGCGATGACGGCAAAGGTCGTCGGCAACGCCGCATCGCTGGCGTGTTTAGCCAGATAATCATGGACGGCTTCCCGGTCGGCAAGCGCCTGTTTCAGATCCCGCTCGAGGTCTGCGATCCGGCTTCGATACGCCTTTGTCTGCCTCTCGACATCCGCTATCGCATTGTCCTTCTCTTCGCCCTGCTTCTTTTGTATACCCAGCCGGGTATCGAGGTCGCGGACCTTTTTTATGACCTCCCCTTCGGCGTGCTGCCGAGCTCGCGCCTCGTTCAGCCGGGTTTCGGCGACCTGTTTGAGTTTCAGTGTCTCGACAGAGGTTTTCTGCCTTCCCGGCAGCACCGCGACGGCGCCGTCAAGCTCCTTTGTCTCGCCGGTCTGTTGAGCGCGCAGCGCCGCCACTCCCCGGTAATCGCCTTCGAGGCTGAGGGCCTTACGGTCGAGTTCCAGTTTTTTCGCTTCCGGTGCAAATGCCCGCCGGCGCTTCTCGTTCTCTTGCAGCTTCTTATCCAGTTCTGTGGTTTCCATTTCCAAGGCGGCCACACGGTCAAGCCAGAGGGCGGCCTTGCGCAAGTCCTCAACGTGAATCGCCAGTTCCGTTTCCCGGGACTGCTTCTCCTTAAGATCGGTTTGCAGCCCCGTTTCTTCATCGCGGCCTAAAACCTGAATCCCTTTGAGTTCGGCCTGCAACAGTTGGAGCCTGTCGCGTTCCAAGGTGCGGCGTTCATGAACCTTCATGGATATCGAGCTATAGATTTTGGTGCCGGTAATCTGTTCGAGGATGGGCGCCCGCTCGTCGGGAGGGGCTTGGAGAAATGCCGCGAATCCCCCTTGGGCGAGGAGCATCGAACGGGTGAAGCGCTCGAAATCCATCCCCGTCGCCGCCTCGACTGCTGCAGCGACCTCCGCGAGTCTCGATTCCAGAACGGTCCCGGAATCCGCATCGGCTATCTCGTGCCTTGCCTGCTGCAACTCGCCTTCGGGCCGTCTGTGGGCGCGGTGCTGGCTCCAGTGGCAACGGTAACGGCCTTTCTGCGTCTCGAAGGTCACCTCGGCAAAGCATTCGCCGGTCTGGCGCGACATGATCTCGTTGCTGCTTTTGGTCACTTTGTCCAGGCGGGGTGTCCGGCCGTAGAGCCCGAGGCAGATGGCGTCGAGGATCGTCGTCTTACCCGCGCCGGTCGGGCCGGTGATGGCAAATATGCCGTCCGAGGAATAGGCCGGATGGGTGAAATCCACATGCCATTCCCCCATGAGTGAATTCAGGTTTTTGAATCGTACGCCGAGAATCCTCATGTGATCTTCTCTTAATCAGCCATCAGGTCTGCTTCATTGAGGGAGACGATCACTTCCCGATAGGCGCTCAAAAGCTCCGGGCGCTGCTCCTCCGGGACTTCATGCGTATCGAGACAGCGCTTGAACACCTCCGTCACGTCCAGATCGTCGAGCGATTCTTCCTTACCCATTCTACCTAAGGTGTTTTGTAGCACCTGGTTGTTCCTGATGCGGAGGATCTCCATGCCGGTCCCTTTGTTTGCCTCATCGAGTCGCTCGCGCAGATTGCCGATGATCTCCTCTCCATCATAAATGATTTCGAGCCAGGCATTTCCCCCTTTGGACGTCATGGCGTCGATGCCGCCGGCGATGGTTTGCCAATCTCCCCTCAATGTCTTGAGCACCCGGAACCTGGGCACCGGTATCTCCGTGACATGGGGCGCATTGCCCGAAAACTCAACAAGGACGACACACTTTTGCTGATCGGCTTCCCCGAAGCCGATGGGGAGAGGTGAACCGGAATATCGGATGAAATCAGAACCGCCCACCTTCTGAGGAATGTGCAGATGCCCCAGGGCAAGGTAATCGATGCCTTCGGGAAACAGGTCCGCCCTGACCTGTGCCAGGGAGCCGATATACAGCTCACGCACTCCGTCGCCGTCAACGGTCCGGCCGCCTGCCGCGAACAGATGCCCCATTGCGACAATGGGAACGGCTTTATTCAACAGGTCGCGTTTCTGCCGGGCCGCTTCACACACCAGGCGGTAATGCGTCCTGATCCCCTCAATGAGTTTGCGCTCCTTGTCCTCAATGCTCTCACCCGCCTCGGCAACGCGAATATCGCGGTCTCTGAGATACGGGATGGCGCAGACAATGAGTCCCGGCTCACGATTCGATCTGGCGAGCACGATCGCTTCATCTGCGGGAGGGTCGGATGCACACCCCACGACATGGACGTTCAGATATTTCAGGAGTTCCCGGGGGGCATTCAGGAAAGAAGGCGAATCGTGATTTCCTGCGGTGACCACCACATGGCGGTTTGCAGATGCCGCCACGCGGTACAGGAAACGGTAATAGATCTCCTGGGCGTAGTTGCTTGGGGTGCTGTTGTCAAACACGTCTCCCGCCACGAGCAGGACATCGATGTGTTTGTCCTCAATAAGACCAGCCAGCCAGTTCAGGAAGGCTTCGGATTCCTCGTATCGCTTGCGACCATGAAGGGTGCGCCCGATGTGCCAGTCGGATGTATGCAGAACTTTCATCTCTTTCCTTTCACACCAATCAAGTACGTGGCGTGGTTAGGCTGCCCTTTCAAGGATTTTGTCTCTGGTTTGCATTGAAAGCCGGACGGGTGCAAAGAAGTTTGAAGGGTAGAGATAGTCTTCACCGGACTCGTCAATAATTCTGACCTGGTTGTGAAGCTCGGCTTCTTTGTCGGGAAGAGTCTCATACAGTTTTCGGGTTTCGAGAGATGCTTCGTATCCTTCGTTTTCAACGCAAATGAGGAATTTGTGTTTCATGGTCTCTACTCCAAATATTTTTTGATTTTTGTTTCTCTTTTTCCCTTACCATGCCCCTCATACCAATGGAGTTCTGCAAGCTTTATCGTCCCATCTGTCAGTCTTATTTTAGCAATCCCCTTTCGTTTTCTCCAGGTTGCTTTTCCATAAATTCGGTTCAACCTTTTCAGCTCACGGATACCTCGGCCCGAAGCAATTGTTTCAGCAGATTGAATATCACTCAAGATGTCGAAACTCATATTCTCATCCAATCATCTCAGCCTTACGGGGCGCCCTAAGGGTAGCCGAAAGCCGAAGGCTGGAGGCCATCCCCTGTAGGCGTGGGTTGGCCGTCATGTCGATACTTCTTGAAGTGAAAGAAATTCGATTATCTCTTCGAATAGCGTTTGAGGCTCACAGCCTGCCCCACTACGCGAAAGATCACGCACCATTCCAGAAGCCAAAACCCCAACACGTGGATTAACAAGGCAATAGCGCTTGATTGCATGCTTAGCAGAAAAATGATTCAACGCACAGTATATGAGAATTTGCCGTACGTCATTCTGGCGGAATTGACGATCACCGCTTTTAACCTCCCAGAGTTCCTCTCCAATCAGGATATCGCCTTCACAGTCATCATGAATGCCGCAACCGCTGAACTTTGGGCGAAAACACACTGGCTCCTTCCCGGGCCCTTGCCTGATCGCGTTCAAGAGCCTCTCGGCTAAGGCAAGGGCATCTTGGCCAGCCGTTGCACGCTCGGTGGCGCTTTCTGGAACCACAGCTCTGGGTAGACGCGAAATGTAGGCTTCAGTCATGGGGTAGGTCGCATGGAGAAAGTTGGTATCAATACTGTGCGCACCGGCAACCGACGATAATTCCGCAAGTCGAAAGGCCAGTTCGTTAACGAATCCGTTAAATGCACTAGGTGACGCTGCGTTTAGAGGTTCCGTAAATCGTTCAACACGAAGGTTCATCGCACGAACCATGGCTTCACCCAGCGGCATGGCTGTTGACCAGAAGGACGTATAGAGTGTCGAGAACTGACGTTCGGAAATCACAGTGGTACCTCCCACTTGCCAGCCTTCGCTTTCGTATCTGCCCACTTCATGGCAAGAAGCGCCGTGGGTGATGCGCCACCTTTCAATGGCTTTCGGAAGTGATCTCCTTCGTCGCCCAACACGTAGGAGGCGATAACCATTGCCGTCTTCTCCCACTCAGTGAGCGTCGAGTACTGCTTGCTATGGTTAGAAAGCCAGTGATCCGAATTGTGTTTCGCCATTGCAAGGATAATATCTCTCCGCACCATCATGCTATGTTGCTCGTTGTACAGCCTCGCGAGGATGGCATCACATTCGATGGAGTTGTCTTCCGCAAGAAGTCGCAGCGCGTAGGAGAGGTGAGTCGGCACAGAAATGATGTGTGACCTTTCGGTGATAAGTGCGCGTAAACAACGCTGGGTGTATTCCTTTGTGTCTTTATCAAAGTCGGCATAGATTGCCTTAATCACAATCATGATCTGGGCAAACAGGGGATAAAGCACTTCAATGCTGTCCAGAAGCGACACCACTGCGCGCTGCCGGGTCGGAGCATCGAGGTACTTGATGCTCTTGATTAGTTTGCGCGTCATAGATTCGTCGATACGCGCCTTCCGGACTTCCCGCGCAAGCATGCCGACAATGTCATACTTGGACAGCATCTCTTTAAGGTTCTCGTAGTCTTCTTCTGCTGTTGGTGAGTAAGGATCAAATCGAAGCCGCAGCCGGAGTAGTGAACGCGCCTCTGTGTGTTCGGGTTCGGGATCGTCTGGCGGCTCGGACAACGGGTTGGTTGCCGTGAACTCGTCGCGGGAGAGGATTCGAGTCTTACTCCTTTGAAGAGTGAGCCCCTCATCCGCCAGGAGAATCTGGCTGAGCAGTAGTAGTGCTTGATACGCCTCTGCCTTGCTGTTCGCAAATATGCGGTAATCATCAACGAACCGGCAGAACACTGTCTTGTGCGTGAGAAGCAATTTATCAGTTCTATTTAGAACTAACTCGCTCAGTAGACGCGCAGCAGGACCTCCGACCGGAAGACCGTAGGAAACGCCACCCGAGAACCGAGATAAGAGTCGCATGATTCTAGAAGTAATCGTTTTATCGGCTCCAGTCATGTTGAGAGCGTTCTCGAGCCGGTGATGATAAATGCGGGGATAGAAATCACTGATATCGCAACATAAAACAAAGGGATGGCCATTTGCAAGTACAAGGGATCGTTGTTGGAACTCGGTCCACCCTATGTTAGTGTCGAAAAGCAGGTAGTGGGTGGGATCCAACTGGACCCTATATGAATATACAACGGCCGCCTCTTTCGCAACACGAGCGGCTTCGATTTTGTCAGCAATCGATGACACTAGGCCGAGCAAGTATGCATTCCACAGTGGATCAAGCTGTGCCGCTGGGCGAAATCCATTGTATCCGACGACGCTCAGCGCCTTCTCGAAGATCGGCGGCATGTCATATATCGCACGATCGAAATCTTTATGGATATCCTCGAGACATGCCACAGTGTCGTCGGGCAAATCGAAGAAAATCCTGTTCTCAATTGGAAACGGGAAGACGTCTGTATCTCCATGTCGGGCGACGTTTCCTGTTGCGAATTCAAAGTATGTTTTCATTGTCTTCCTTGGCTAACATGGGCATCACCGGGAGGCACGTGCCGTTTCCTGCCGATCCGGTGTATGCCGTTGTGTACGCCCGGCACGGGCGTGAACTTATGGGGTGAAAGTCCCCTATATATGAATCCTGTCAATGCCTTTGTACATTGACACAAGTACTAGCCGAAGGCAAGGGCGGAACCGCGAGGGACCGTCCGAAGGAAGCCGGAGCGCAAAGCTATGAGCCGACGAACAGAAACAGCATACAAGGCTGAGTCTCCGGGCAAGTCAGCGCAACATGACAAAGCACCAATGATACTCATCAAGGCCTCCTCCAGTAAGAACGATAAAATCGATTCAAAGAAAATCGCCGCTCTCCCGGGCCGTTTACTTCATGCTCAAAAGAGAGGAACCGTTTAGTATGGATACCTTCTTTGCTCATACATAATAGCCGGGGCGGGGTGGGAGAGCCCAACGCCTAACTGGAACACCATAAGGGATACCCTCATCAGGGCGCACACGAAGTCGATCCGACTGCATCACCGAATGCACACTGCGCCATAGGGAGATAACCGTGAGTCCGTTGCGCTTGATTGGACGCTCATCCCGGCCCCAACATTTTCATACGGTGGTGCAACAACAACGGTTTTCGTGTGCTGCCCCGCCCCCGAGCCCCCATAGTAACTGGACTCCCCAAACTGGGGAGAGCCCGCCTTTTGATCGGGCCGGCATGCGGGTACGAATGATCTTCTAGTTGCGGGCTCTTGGACGCCCAGAGCGCCCTTCCAACGGCGCATCATCCTCAATAGGTGTTTGGTACAGACGCGGTTCTGCAAACCTGATCCTTTGAAACCAAGTCGGCATCGCTGACCTTGTTACAGCACCATCAGTACTCGTGAAGCGGAACACTATAATCTCATTCTCCGTCAAGGGGATTATTTTTCCCCTTGACAAGAGGAGGCCTTATAAGTGTTAGGCGTCGGCACACAGGCACGGTTGCGGTTCGGCGCACAGGGCTAAGTCCCCTTCAGTGTACAGGGGCGCTATCTGATGGCGTGGTGAATTGCCTAATATTCTGAGCCTCATATGCCTTGTAGTCATTTGAGACGACAAGCCGATAATAGTAAGTCGTGTTGGGAGACAACCCGGTTATATATTGCTCGATAGGGTACGTGCCCTCACGAATGAAGGGGGATCCCGCAACCTGCGGCATTACTATACCGTCTGCGGCGGCTAGCGAATCGTAGTTCTTATCGTATTCAAACCACGCGCGCATGGGCGGTGTGCCCGTGTCGACCGTTCCTGTGAGGGTTGCACTTGTTGGCGTCATCGCTCGCACGAGCGGAAGGCTTAGCTGAGCCACGGGATGTGATGGTGGCTTCAAAGCCGAATAGATTGAGGCAATTCCCGCCAGCACAGTAAAGACCAGAACAAAAGCAAGACGAAGGGGTTGCCTCTCGTGTACTGGGCAATACCATAGCCATCCCCCTTGACGTTTGCAGCGCCGGAGGGCCAATGTGATGCCGTGACATCTACGCTGAGTTTTTGCAGGCACCGGAGCGCCGGAGTCGCGACTCATGAAATCACCCCCAAATGCAGTCCGTTGGAGCCGATGGTTAGCTCCATCAACAACCGGTACTTTCAAGTTCGCCCTTTTTCATTTTAACACCAGATGAAGGACCATAATAATTTGGCAGCCATTTGGTGTTTACATAGCCATATTTCCTAAAGAAAGCAGCTGCGCCTTTTGCGCCCTTCTTTGTCTCAAGGGTGATATAGGAAGCTCCCTCGGTCTCTAACCAATATTCAAGTGCTTTAAGTAGTAGAGATCCTGCGCCTTTGTTTCTGAACTTGGTCAGAATTCCAATAGAGTAAATCCGCCCCTGCTTTTTACCATCTCGCAGTCTCCTGATTATAGTAATACCGTATCCAATCCGCCCAGAATTGTTGATACAAGAGAAGATCTTTGCGTTAGGTGAAGCAAGGAGGTATCTAAATTGTCTACGAGAGAAACGGTCTTCCAGCGAGAAAATGCTTTCTTCAAGACGACATATGTCATCCAATTCGTTGGATGACGTTTCGATAATTTTGAAACGTTTATCTGCAAACAATATATGACTCATTTTGAAAAATACCTTGTGTATATTAACATGATAAAAATTATAGTTATTGTGGGAATAAAAATGAATAGAGATTGTTCTTTTGGCACATAAGATTTTGCTGTCCATCCAACAGCAGTTCCCACCGCTAATGCACTGATAGGATTACACAACGTTTGGATAATAGAGTGCTGGAGAGAATTATATTTGCACCATTTCAAAACCTTCTGGGCCTGGATAACAACAGTTCTGGAGACACCTGCCTGTTCTAGCTTGCTGAGGCATCCAGTGCAAATTTCTCCTTTCTCCATGCCTTGGCGGAAACTAAAGCGATCTTCGCAGTCATCAAAAAGACAGAAGTTTGTAGCTGAGTGTACCATATCCTTCTTTGTAAGGTTGATAAGCAACTCGCAGATAGATAGAAATGCGGCATATTGATAAAGGTTCCTACCGGGTGGTTTGTATTTCAAAACACTATCGTTAAGACTGATTACGCTGACTTTGTGAAAATCGCTCAAACAGAAATAGTCTTTATGATTCGAATCTGGTGGGGAGACCTTTTCAGTTATTTTATAATGAGTAAAACCAATTATTAAATCATAACCTTGAAGCCGTGAATCTGTTCGCAACATATCGAGTAATATTTCGACATCGTGCCATTCATTAGCAACTGTTGGATCGCCAATTTTTGCTGCTGTTATAGATTGAGTGGGTGAGAATTCGAAACCATTAAGCTTTGAATTAAGCTTCCTCGACAGTTTCTTGAGATCAATGGGTAGCCTTTCCCCCATGTCGACTAAAGCCACCCTTGTTTTGATCATATTTCTCATGCTCTTTTTTACCTATGGGGGAACGGTTAAAAGTTTTTTTACGGCGCGTAGCCGACGTAAAAACTTAAGTTGAACAAACCCTCTCGCGGGGATTTGCAACTCTTTGGAATTTTAATCGTCTTGTTTATCTGTTTGAGAGTTACTATGGGGGAAATTATTTTCGAAATCAAGAAATAAATCGATGAACTCACATGTCACATGATCATATCGGGCACAGATCATGGCAGGACATGGACCTTTCAATCGGGTGAGAGTGTCAGAATCCGCCATTTGAGTGCACGTGTGGGATAACGAAACCCCAAAGGCATCGTTTACCGGTGAATGAAACAGCAGACTGTGAGGATTCACTGACACCTTAATTTTTTCTAATATCCGGTTTAGTCTCCCGGTCAAGAAAAGAAAGCAATTGACAGGCGGCCGCGGTGGGCGGCAATCGGCCGTTTTCCACCTCCCGCGCCAGGCGGGGAAGCTGTTTTAGGACTTCCGGATGGTGGTCAAACCGGTCTCTCAAGCCTTCTTCCACCAGCGACCACATCCAGGCCAGGGACTGGCGGCGGCGGTTCGCTTCCCGCTCGCCGCTGGCGGTCATGACATCCCGGTGCTTCAGGACAATCGACCAGATCTCCTCGATGCCGGTCCTCTCCTTGGCGCTGCACATGAGTACCGGCGGCGACCAGTTGGGGGAGGCAGGTCTGAGCAGATGAAGCGCCGTTTGATAGTCTCTTTGGGCAATTCCGGCTCGAGCAATGTTGTCCCCGTCCGCCTTGGTGACGGCAAGGGCGTCGGCCAGCTCGAGAAACCCCTTTTTGATCCCCTGCAGCTCGTCGCCGGCCCCGGCCAGTATCAGGACCAGGAAAAAATCCACCATCGACGCCACGGTCATCTCCGACTGGCCGATCCCGACGGTTTCGACAATGATCACATCAAAACCGGCGGCCTCGCAAACCAGCATCGTTTCGCGGGTTTTTCGGGCGACCCCGCCCAGGGTCCCTCCGGAAGGGGAGGGTCGGATGAAGGCTCGACTTTCCGCCGAAAGCCCCCCCATCCGGGTTTTATCGGCCAGGATACTCCCCCCGCTCCGGGTGCTGCTCGGATCAACCGCCAGGACCGCCACCTTCAGTCCCTTTTCAACCAGCGCTATTCCCAGGGCTTCGATAAAGCTACTCTTTCCGACGCCCGGGACACCGGTGATTCCCAGACGCACCGCTTTTCCGGTATGCGGCAGGAGTCTCTCGAGGATGGCCTGGGATGCGGCCTGGTGGCTTGGAAGCGAGCTTTCGATCAGGGTGATGGTTTTGGCCAGAATCCGGTGGTTCCCAGTGAGCAGGCCGGCGACGCTGGTTTCGATATCGGGGGTCATCCGTTCTTATGCTCCAGGGCGTTTAGCGTCTGATTGGCCGCATCGATGATCGAGGTGCCGGGTCCAAAGACGCCGACCGCGCCGGCATTGTAGAGAAACTCATAGTCGGCATGCGGGATGATTCCTCCGACGACGACCTTGATGTCATCGCCGCCGCCGGCCTTCAGTGCGGCAATGAGCTGGGGAACCAGGGCTTTGTGTCCGGCAACCAGGCTGGAGACGCCTACCAGATGGACATCGTTATCGATCGCGGTCCTCGCCACTTCTTCCGGAGTCAGGAAGATGGGGCTGATATCCACATCGAATCCCAGATCCGCAAACGCCGTGGCCACCACCTTGACCCCTCGGTCATGGCCGTCCTGACCGATTTTTGTCATCAGTATCCTCGGTCTTCGCCCTTCTTTGTCGGCGAAATCCCGGCACCGTTTCCGTATGGCGTCGATGATGGAGCTGTCGACGTATTCCGACGCATAGACGCCGGAAATGCACTGCGTGGTGGCCGTAAAGCGGCCGAATACCTTTTCCATGGCATCGGATACCTCCCCGACGGTTGCCCTGGCCCGGATCGCCGGAAGGGTGGCTTCCAGAAGATTGCCGCCGCCCTCCGCGGTGCGGGTGATATGCTCCAGGGCCTTTTGGAGCTCGGCTGCGTTTCGTCCGGCCTTCAATTCCTTGAGTCGGGCAATCTGCTCCAGGCGCACCGCATCGGTCACTTCCCGGACATCTTCCAGGGGTTTTTCCTCGATTTTGTATTTGTTCACGCCGACGATCACATCCAGGCCCTGGTCGATCCGGGCCTGCTTTCGGGCCGCCGATTCTTCGATACGGAGTTTCGGCATGCCGGTTTCAATGGCTCGAGCCATTCCACCCAGGGATTCGACTTCATTGATGATCTTGCGGGCTTCGCGGATAATGCCGCCGGTCAGGGCTTCCAGATAATAGGAGCCGCCCAAGGGATCCACGACCCGGCAGATCTCCGATTCTTCCTGGAGGATGATCTGGGTGTTGCGGGCGATCCGGGCGGAAAAATCGGTCGGCAGCCCGACCGCTTCATCGAAGGCGTTGGAGTGCAGCGACTGCGTCCCGCCGAGGACAGCGGAGAGCGATTCCAGCGTGGTGCGGATGATGTTGTTGTGCGGGTCCTGCTGGGTAAGGCTCCACCCCGACGTCTGGCAGTGGGTTCGAAGGATGAGCGACTGGGGATTTCGGGGGTTGAACGGTGTGATCAACTCGTGCCACAGGAAGCGCGCGGCTCTGAGCATCGCGATATCCATGAAAAAATTCATGCCGATCCCGAAGAAAAAAGAGAGCCGGGGCGCAAAGGTGTCGATGTCCAATCCCGTCGCCAGCGCGGCCTTCACATATTCGAGACCGTCCGCCAGGGTAAAGGCGGTTTGCAGGACTGAGTTGGCCCCCGCCTCCATCATATGATAGCCGCTGATGCTGACGGTATTGAATTTGGGCATATGCTCGGAGCAGTACCCGATGATGTCCGAGACGATCCGCATCGAGGGGACGGGCGGATAGATGTAAGTGTTCCGTGTCAGATATTCCTTTAAGATGTCGTTTTGAATGGTGCCGGTCAGTTTTTCCTGGGGCACGCCCTGTTCTTCGGCAGCCACGATGAAGCCGGCCAGGACGGGAAGGACCGCGCCGTTCATGGTCATGGAGACGGACATCTCATCCAATGGAATCTGATCGAAGAGGATCTTCATATCTTCGACCGAATCCACGGCAACCCCGACTTTTCCGATATCGCCGACGACACGGGGATTGTCTGAATCGTACCCTCGATGGGTGGCGAGGTCGAAGGCGACGGAGAGCCCCTTCTGCCCGGCAGCGAGGTTTTGTCGATAAAAGGCATTGGATTCCCTGGCTGTCGAAAAACCGGCGTACTGCCTTATGGTCCAGGGTCTGCCGGCGTACATGGTGGCCACGGGACCGCGGACATAGGGGGGCAGACCGGGGAGGGTGTTGATATGTTCCATCCCCTCCAGGTCTTCGGCAGTGTACAGGGCTTTGACCCGGATCCCCTCCGGGGTCATCCAATCCAGGGAATCCGGGGATTTGCCTTTGAGCAGTTTGGTCGCAATGTCTGTCCATTGTTTCTTTTGCGGATGATTCGGCATGGCGCGCTCCATAAACGACACAATTAATATTGTTGATAAAAAATAGATTTTCATTTATATGATTGTTTAGTCCGTTTGTCAATGTATGAGCGTCCTGTAAAAAACGTTAGAAAGTACCCCCTGATCAAAGAAAAGGGGAGCGGGGAGACGTCAAGAAAGGAGATCAGGTTATGGAAGAATTGACTTGGGAACCTGCAAAGAAGGTGAAAGTTAATACATGTGTAAATGTCGTATATTCCATTTCAATCATGATTCTATCTTCTCTTTTTATCGCCAATCCTCTATTTGCCGAACAAAAAACCAAGTACGTCACCATGGAAGCAGTGAGCTCTTTAGAACAGGGGAGGTCCTATCACGATCGGGGCGATTTTCAGCAGGCCGTAAAGGAGTATGATAGATTTATAGAAATAGTCCCGGGAAGAGCAGATGCCCATTACAGGAGAGGGCTTGCCTACTATAATCTCGGCGACTTCAATCGGGCGATACTGGATTTTGATGAGGCCATCGAGATAAATCCAAAACATGTCGAAGCCTATTATCTCCGAGGGTCTGCATACTATAATCTTGAAGAGCCCATTCGTGCAATACAGAATTATGACAAGGCCATCAAGTTGAGACTAAACTTTCCGGAGGCCTATAATAATCGGGGGGCTGCCTATGTCAAACTTGGCGACCTGGAGAGGGGATTGAAGGATATCAGCAGGGCGACCGAGCTGAATCCAAACTTTACCGAGGCCCATTACAACCGGGGGATGCTTAACAACACACTTGGCGCCTTCAGTCAGGCAGTTAAAGATTTTGACACGGCTATAGAACTGAATCCGAAAAGTGCAATTGCCTATTATAAAAAAGGATTAACCCTTGATAAGCTTGACAATCCCAAACAGGCGATTGAGTATTATAAAATGGCGGCCAGATTAGATTCCAAAGAAGCCAAAGATACGTTAAAAAACAAAAAGATGTCTTGGTAAACAGAAAACGGGGGATCAGGCAATGAGTGTCAATACCTGATCCCCCGTTTCTCTTTATGGTGCCGAAGCCGGGATTTGAACCCGGACAGGCGTACACCCACTAGACCCTGAACCTAGCGCGTCTACCAATTCCGCCACTTCGGCAATACTCTTGGTATCTGGAATATGCCGTTATCTACACTGAGGGTTCGGTTCTTGTCAAGCAAAAATGGATGCTATTTTAACATCTAAACAGAAATCGGAGGAGTTGAACGGGTTTTGATGGAAGTGATCAGGGGCAGCGAAAATATCCCCGCCGGACTGCGGGGCGCCGTCGTCACCATCGGTAACTTCGACGGGGTCCACCTAGGCCATCAGTATATCTTTCACCGTCTCATCGCCGAGGCAAATAAGGAGCGGCGGCCGGCTGTGGTGATCAGCTTCGACCCTCATCCGAAGATGATCCTCCATCCGGAACGTCGACCCTTTTACCTCATTACTTCCCTGGAAGAAAAGATCCGACACCTTTCAAACCTCGGGATCGACGCCCTTATCTTGATCCCCTTTTCCCTCGACTACGCTCGGACGACAGCGGAGGAGTTCGTCTTTGGTTTCCTCTGGGAAAGGCTCCGGATCAGGAAAATCCTTATCGGCCAAGACTATACCTTCGGCTGGGGGAAGGAGGGGAACGAGACGTTTCTGACTGCCTCCGGCAATCGGCTGGGATTTGAGGTTGAGGTGATGAGCGCTTTTAAGGTGGGCGGAACGACCATCAGCAGCACAAAGATCAGGAACGCCTTACTCGACGGCGAGGTCCGCTATGCCGCCTCGCTTTTAGGCAGACCTTACAATCTTGCCGGTGAGGTGATCTCAGGAAGTCACCGAGGCGTCAGCCTCGGCTTCCCGACGGCAAATATACGGCCCGACAAAGTGCTGGTACCCCCAAATGGTGTATACGCCGTCCACGTCCTGCTCGATGGAAACCGCCATCAGGGAGCCCTCAATATTGGCTTCAACCCGACATTTGCCGATCGGAAGCTCTCGATCGAGGTTTATATCTTCGATTTTGATGAGAATATCTATGGGAAACACCTGGATGTCCTTTTTATCGAACGACTCCGTGAAGAGATCCGTTTTGCAAGCCCCGGCGAACTGATTGTCCAAATCGACCGGGACATCGCCCGGGTCCGGGAGATTCTCCAAACGGAATCCACCTAAGGTGTGCGGCAATGAAGCAAAAAGAGCTGCACCGCTGGGACGTGACGTACAGGGAGGCTGCCGCCATTCAGGAAGAACTGCGGGGAAAGCTGATCCTTCGCGATGATCGGCGCGACGATGGGCGGGACGACGGGCTCTTTGATTCCGTCCGGAGTGTTGCCGGAGCCGATATCTCCTATGACCGGGGGAGCGACCGTTTCTTTGGTGCAGTCGTTCTGATGAAATATCCGGAGCTTACTCTTCTTGAAGAAGCCACTGTTTCGGCACGTGTCTCCTTCCCTTACATCCCGGGACTTCTGACCTTCAGGGAAGGGCCGCCGCTGATCGCGGCCTTCTACAAGCTCCGAAAATCGCCCGATGTCGTCCTCTTTGATGGTCAGGGAATCGCCCATCCGCGAGGGATAGGTCTTGCCTCTCATCTGGGACTGCTCCTCGATCTGCCGGCGATCGGCTGCGCCAAAACGCGCCTTGTCGGTTTTCATGAAACGGTGGGTGAAAAGCGCGGAGAGTGGGCGAAACTGATCTATCAGGACCGGCAGGTCGGCGCCGTCCTCCGGACGCGGGAGCGGATAAAGCCCCTCTTCGTTTCGCAGGGCCACCGGATCGGTCTCCCGCGGGCTGTGGCGATCGTCCTTTCCTGCTGCCGGGGCTACCGGGTTCCCGAACCGGTCCGCCGAGCCCATCTCACCGTCAACCGCCTCCGAATGGAGCAGACAAATGGTGAAAGAAAGGTGGTTTCATGTTAAAGGTCAAACAGTTTCGATACGGCGCCGACAACCTCGGTTATCTTGTTTACGGTCCGGACAACGCTGTTGCTGTAGACGGAGGCGCGGGTGAGGAGGTCCTTGCCTTCCTCAAAACCCATCGTCTTACCCTGCTTTATGTAACCAACACCCATGATCATCGGGATCATACCTGCGGAAACGAGACCCTGCTGGCGGCCTCCGGCGCCCGCCTCCTGTCCGGGGCGGAGCTGTCCGATGGAGCGGCCGTCACCCTCGACGGGTGGAAGATCCGGGTCATCCATACACCCGGACACACCAGCGACTCCCGTGTGTTTTACACCGGCGGGGCCCTGATCGCCGGGGATACGCTTTTTAACGGGACGATCGGAAATTGCTTTTCGGGCGACCTGGAGGGGTTCTACCGGTCGATACGGAAACTCATGACGCTGCCCGACGGGACGGTCGTCTATGCCGGCCACGATTATATCCGCGATTCGATGGCCTTTGCCCGGTATCTTGAGCCGGAGAATGCAGAGATCGATGTTTTCCTTGGGAAATACAATCCCGGCCACGTCTTTTCCACCCTGGCGCAGGAAAA
>MICN01000135.1 GCA_001829875.1 Syntrophus sp. GWC2_56_31 | reverse complement strand
CCGCAACCGATGGAGGAGTACTTTTCCTTTGCGAAGGAAAACGGATTTCCCTGGATGGAACTGAGTTGCAACAACCCGAACAACTTTTTGGACAAGTGGACCCCCGCGCGGATCAGCGGCATCAGAAAGCTCCGTGACCAGGCCGGCGTCAGGTACGGCCTCCATTCGGCGTCGTTCGTCAACGCCGCCGAGATCGAGCCGACCGTCCGCAAAGCCGTTGTGCAGCACCTGATCGATTATGTCGAGCTCGCTCATCAGCTCGAGGCCGAATATATCGTCCTCCATTTCGGCTACCACTTCAGTCTCTTCATGGACCATGTCTTCGAATGCCTGATCAGGACCTATACGCCCGTGGTCGAACTCGCCGAGAAATACCGGCTCCCCATCGGCATCGAGAACATGAACAAGATCCACGAGGAGGCGGAGATCGCCTATCTGGGTGTCACGGTCGAAGAGCTGGCGCGGGTCTTCGATGCGATCCCGTCGAAATACTTCGGGCTCACCCTGGACATCGCCCATGCAAGCCTTCTTGCGGGCGGCCCCGAATCCTTCATCGACGCGTTCGCCGATCGGATCATCAGCGCCCATGTCAGCGACAACGACATGGTCCTCGACCGCCACCTCCCGGTGGGGAACGGGAAGATCGACTTCAAGCGGGTATTCAGGAATCTGATGAAGATCGGATTCAAGGGAACGCTGAACATCGAGCTGCCGAGGTCGAATGAGGACCGGGCGCTGAGCAAGAGAAGGCTGGAACCGATTCTCGATGAGCTGGGCATCCTGAAGGATGCGCTAAAGCCTTAAACCAGGTTGAAAGATGGGGGACAACTGCCGTTATGCGGCGGCCCCCGTTGGATAACCAGGTGCTCAAGGAAAAAGGAAATTGGACCGATGCGACCCCTGATAGGGATCACCTGCGATTACGACTCGGCCGACCCGGCCAAATTCTGGCTGAGGGAGGAATACGCGGCAGCGGTCCTTCACGCGGGGGGGATGCCCGTTCTTCTTGCGCCGTTGGCCGGTTTACACGTCGGGGATGTTGCGGCAAAATGTAACGGGTTCGTCATTACCGGCGGTGATTTCGACATCGAACCGCACCATTATGGAGAATCGCCCCTGCCCGGTCTGGGAAAGCTCAACCCGCGGCGCAGCGGATTCGAACTGGAACTGGTCCACTGGGCGTTCAGGAATGATGCGCCCGTCCTGGGAATCTGCGGGGGGATGCAGGCAATCAATGTGGCTTTCGGCGGGACGCTCTACCAGGATATCTCCACCCAGTTGCCCGGCGCATCGTTGAACCATCGGCAGGGCCGCAGCACCCGGGCCCATGAAGTAAGCATCGAACCCGGCACCCTCCTGGCCGGTCTGCTGCAGAAAACCGCGACCGACACCAACAGTTCCCATCACCAGGGGGTCAAGGAAGTCGCCCCCGGCCTCCGGGCAAGCGGCACAGCCCCGGACGGCATTATAGAAGCGATCGAGAGCAGAGACTCGCGATTCATGCTGGGCGTGCAATGGCACCCCGAATCTCTCTGCGTAATCGACCCGCTCTGGCTCAGGGTATTTGAGGGGTTGGTCGGCGCGGGATAGGGAAATTATGTTTTCACCACCGAAGACCAGGGAGCGAATTTCAACAGCAGCAATATCCCGGGTATGGCGATCAGGACGCAGGCGATAAAAAAACTCTCCCAGCCGAACTGCTTGGCCAGGAAACCTGTCGGCGCCGATGCAACCACCCGGGGAACACCCATCAGCGAGCTCAGCAGGGCGTACTGTGTGGCGGTAAATTTCCTGTTCGTAATGCTGGCCATAAACGCGACATAGGCGGCGGTGCCCATGCCGGCAGTGAGATTCTCAAACGCGATGACACCCGATAATGCCGGCAGGCTGTAGCCGATCCGCGCCAGGACGGCGAAACCCGCAGTGGACACTCCCTGCAGAATACCGAACACCCACAGCGCACGGTTGATGCCCAGGCGCAGCATGAGCACCCCCCCGAGGAAAGCCCCTCCTACTGTGGCCCAGAACCCGAAGAGCTTGACGATGGCGCCGATCTCGGTTTTGGAGAATCCCATCTCCAGGTAAAAGGGGGTGGTCATCGCGCCGGCCATTGTATCGCCGATCTTGTACAGAAGGATGAAGGCCAGCATCAGGATTGCATTTTCCCTGGTGAAGTAATCGATCAAAGGACCCGCCACGGCTTCCCTGAAAGTCTGAGGCGCACCGATCATTGCCGGCTCCGGCGTCAGCAGCGTGGTCACAATGCCCGGGAGCATACAGAGGGCCATGATCAGGTATACCGTCGGAAAGGACGTGTAATCCGACAGGATAAGGCCGCCACCCGAGGCCAGGAGCATCCCGATGCGATATCCGTTCACATAAAGCGACGATCCCAGGCCAAGTTCCTCGTCGGCGAGATCCTCCCGCCGGTAGGCATCTACAACGATGTCCTGGGAAGCGCTGAAAAATGTAACCAGAAACGCCGCAAAGGCCATCATCCAGGGATTGAATCGAGGATTGGCCAAACCGAGTGCGGCAATCGCTATCATCAGCGCAATTTGAGCCATGACAAGCCACCCGCGCCGGCGGCCGAGAAAGCGCGGGATGTAGCGGTCAAAAAAGGGCGCCCAGAGGAATTTAACGGTATAGGGGACCCCCACCAAAGCCATCATGCCGATAACGGTCAGATCCACCTCCTCTTCCTTCATCCATGCCTGGAGGACCGTAATGGTCAGAAGAAGGGGAAGGCCGCACGCGAAGCCCATGACGAAGGACACCAGCATGCGCCTGCTGAAAATCGTTTTCAACGTGGATGTGCCGACGACGGTCCGCATGTGCACCTTCAAGATTGACTTTCCTGTCGCTTCGGGCACAAGAATATATGGGCACGGCGCCGGCATGTCAAGACAAAGAAGAGGAACTCACACACTTGTACTTCATTCGGATAGAATCACAGGATGAAATAACTCAGATTTTTCTTGATTTGAAAAAAGATTTACCTCATAATAATACGCAACTCAGGAGTCGTGCCGATTATAGTTCCAAAAAGGAGAATAAATGGTCGACTGCAAATGCGGATGCGGCGAGGAAGCCAGTAATAAGGACTTTACTGTATGAGTACATTATTTCTTGATGTTTTAGGCAACGGGAAACTCGTCGATGGTTACCAAATTGACGATGCCATCGCTCAGAAATACAATTTGAAACCCGGTACTATATGCCCGTTTACACACTTGCGTGTAGAAATTCTGTCTCCCCGGCAAGTTCGCGAGGTAGAAGAAGCTGAGCGTCAGAAGAAAATCAAACAGAAGAAAAAAGCTCTCGGAAAAGAAAAACAAGAATTTGAATCTCACTTTGCCCAAAAAAAAGAAAAACTTTCTGCTGTTGACGGCAAGATTTCAGGATATGCTGCTGACACAAAACCAACGACAAAGAGTATCAAACACCCTGCCGCGTCTCACGATTTCGCACACAGGAGGGCACGGACAGGCCGGGGCCCGGTGAGGCGGAATCCAATATTTGAAAGGGAGGAAGTGCATATGGCGACAGTAAAGAAGGTTCCGGCAAAATCGGTGAAGGCTGCTGCAAAGGCCCCTGCCAAAACAAAGACCCCCGTGAAGGCTCCGGCAAAAGCGGCGGCGAAACCTGCCAAAGCAAAGGCCAAAGCTGTTGCGAAAGCACCGGCCAAAGCAAAGGCAAAGGCAAAGGCGAAAGCGCCGGCTAAAGCAAAAGCGGTCGCCAAAAAACCAACAGCAAAGAAACCGGCCAAAGCAAAGAAATAATTTTCTGATCCGCCACAGAAATATGTCCGCCGGAAACCGAGACACACTGTCAGGTTTCCGGCGGATAAAACCCATGCGGGTGGGGAAAGGGAAGAGAAAAGGAGAAAATAAACGTCAACCTGCATCGGGAGAAACGGCCTACTTAACAAACAAATCAAAAGTATCTCTTGAAAATTCCCCTGGCTGCAATGATGCCTGAAATTCCCGCTCCTATAATACCACGGCTCTTCCCGGTGCCGTCGCCTGCCACAAAGAGTCCTTTTACATTCGTTTCAAGATCTTCGTTCGTTATAAAGTGTGTATCAAAAAACTTAATCTCCGGTGCATAGAGCAGGGTGGAAGGGTGAAGAATCCCAGGGACTATTTTATCAAGCTTTTTCAGGGACTCCCAGAGATTGTCGATGATACGGGCGGGCAAACCAAGCGCTATATCCCCTGGCGTTGCTTTATATGTTGCCTTACAAAGCCCGAAATGACGAGTCGCACTGTCAAATGTTGAGCTGGAACTTCTTCTCCCCTCCCGGAAGTCCCCCACCCTCTGAACGATCGGCCTCCCTCCCCCCAGCAGAAAGAATTGCTTGGCAATCATGTGCCCGAATTCGGTCGTATCGGAAAAGGGCTCGGTTAAATGGACCGTATTGATTAAGGCAAAATTCGTGTTTTCTGTCTTCCGGTCGGAGAGTGCGTCACCATTCACAAGCTTGAAGTTGTAATATTTCTCTACCCGCACCCGTCCGCCCGGGTTTGTACAGAAGGTCCTGACTCTATCTCTGTGGCGCGCTGTATGGAAAATGAATTTCGGATCGTACACGATATCTGTAACAGCGTCATAATACTTTCTGTTTAATTCAAGGCGGATTCCCACATCTATAGGACCAAAATTATGGCGGACGTGTAATTTTGTAGCTACATCACGAAACCAGTAAGCGCCGCTGCGTCCCGGAGCGGCAAGAACGACTTTCGCGGTATGGCAAACTTCTTTTCGATGATGACTGCAGGAAACATGATATGTGTCGTCATCATGTTTCACTATGGAGGTTACTGCCGTTCCCAGCAAAAATACTGTTTTTTTTAGATGGCTTCTCAAATAATCAACGACCGATTTGCCGTTGTCTGTTCCCCAGTGCCACTGCTCCGGCGCGATGAATTGAGCATTATGCTCTTTGGCAATGTTTCCAAGCGCCTCCATTGTTTTATTGTTCCTATCTACAAAGGTTACCTGCTGACACTTCGGGAAATGGATAAAGACCTGCCTGATTTCTCCCATCAAGCACTGCGCCGAATCACGATCGATTTGAAGTTCATCCAGATCGATTCCGATTCGATAGTCAAAATTCAATTTGCCATCGTTTAGCAATCCACCAGCGGGATACGGGTGTCGATCGATGACAGCAATCCTATCTAATCCTAACCGCTCAAGCTGCATAGCTGCAAACAGACCGGCGGGGCCAGAGCCTATAATCAATACATGATAAGCGTCCATAAACTATTTAAACTCCCGACCGCTCTTGTACCACATGATCTTGAAGTTTAGCTACTCCAAATCAGGGATGTCGCAGTTCACGAAAAAGTCTATCTAAAACCGGGATCAACAACTTCCTCCTTCCAAGGAAGAAGTGAAGTCCCCGCCTCGTGGGCGGGCTTCAATTCCAGGTTGCGCAAAGGTCTCTCAGGTGCTACATTGCAACATATGAGCGCCGAATCAAGATCAACCTCCCTGTCTTTTTACACAGGACGGCTCACGGCATACGTTTTGTGTATTTTTCTGGCCGGAAGCGCAGCCGATCTGTATGCCTCGTCATTGAAGGATCTGCAACGTCTTATAGGGGTAAAAGACACCGTACTGGTCGCATCCCCCCGGGGCAAGGTATTATTCGAAAAAAACGCCGGCAAAAAAATGATCCCGGCCTCGACTTTAAAAATATTCACTTCCCTGGTTGCGCTTCATTATCTGGGGCCGGAATACCGGTTTACTACTGAGTTCTATCTCGACCGGGACGACAATCTGAAGATCAAAGGCTACGGAGATCCTCTGCTGCTTTCCGAGTCGCTACGCGAGATCGCCGCTGCTCTTTCACTCAAGCTTGGCGGCTTCAACCATCTTGTTCTTGACGATTCATTCTTCAGCGGGCAGGTTCGCGTCCCGGGAACGTCGCCGTCTTATCAGCCCTACGACGCGGTCAACGGCGCTTTATGCGTCAATTTCAATACGGTCTCCTTCAAACGGGTAAACCGCGCCTATGTGAGCGACGAAGAGCAGACCCCGCTGCTGCCCTTCGTCGAAAAAAGGATCAGGGCCTCTTCGCTGGAGCGAGGCCGGATTATCCTGTCGCACCAGGAAAATGAAGCCACGCTCTATGCCGGACATCTGTTCAAATATTTCCTGACCCAGGCGGGGATAAAATCACGGGGAGAAATCAGGCTCGGCCGCGTGAAGCCCGATGACGACCGGCTGCTTTTTACCTACACCTCCCCCTTCCCTGTAAAAGAATCGATCAGGAAACTGCTGGAATTTTCCAACAACTTTATCGCCAACCAGCTTCTGGTCGCCTGCGGGGCAAAGGCCTACGGCACACCCGGAAGCCTGGATAAAGGGGTCATGGCCGCCTCAACGTACGCGAGGGAGGTGCTGAAGTTGAAAACGGACGCCCTTTCGCTTGACGAAGGCTCCGGGATATCGAGAAAAAACGAACTCACAGCCCATGCCATGCTGAAGGCTCTTAATGAATTTGAACCCTACCATCATCTGCTGCGGCAGGAGCGAGACGAATTCTTTAAGACGGGAACGCTGGACGGCATCAGGACGCGGGCGGGCTATATCGCGGACGGAAAAGGGGAACTCTACCGGTTTGTCGTATTGATGAATACGCCGGGAAAGACAACCGACGCGGTCATGAAGCTGATCCGCCGTTTTGTCGGGCAGACATCCGCGGCTTCACTTTCACATGGGTCAAAGGCATAGATGCTGACGGTTTCAGGCGGGAAACAGGATCTCACACGCGCGCCAGATTCCCCTTGACATACCCGGCTCATTTTTCTAATGTTATTTTGTGCAACAGCAACTTCTTATCAATCCATATCCGCTAAAAGGAAACATCCTCGTCCGGGCCGGGTGATCCCTTGAATAAAAATAAACTGTTGATCGCTCTACTCAAATCGATGGTCCTGGTTCTTGTTGCGATTACCGCATTCGAGTACGCCAAGTACATGATCTTTCCGGGGTTGACGGTATTTTATGCGCACATCATCGGAATTGCTTTTGGCTTAATGATTGTCGGCGCCACAGCGTACAGGGTGCAGAATAAACAGGAGAAATTATTAAAGGAAAAGATTGAGGAAACCGAAAAGCGACTGCAGTCCGAGACCTCTTTCCGGAATGTCGAGGGAAATTACCGTAAATTGTTCTTTGATTCGATGGATGGCGTATGCAGGACGACGCTCGACGGGAAGATTGTCGAGGCCAACAAAGCATTCTTCGACATTTTTGGCGGTAATGCCGACGGGATCATCGGTGGATCGATTGCTCAATTTTATGACGATCCGGAGGATCGTATAAAATTTCGTCACGCGATCGAGAAAAACAGGGGCGTTAAAAATTATGAGCTTATTCAGAAAAGAATGGACGGAACGCGGATCATTTGTTCCATTTCATCCTCCTATTTTTACTCTCAAAAGGGGGAGTTGGAGGGGTATCTGACGATTGTTCGCGATATCACCGAGCGCAGGCGGGCCGAGCAGGAGATGGTCGTTTTCGCCGAAATCGGACGGGTCATCGGCTCGACCCTAGACATCCACGAGGTGTACGAACGGTTCGCCACCGAGGCCCGAAAGCTGATCCGCTCCGACAGGGTCAGCGTGAGCCTGTTCCACCCCGATGGAAAAAGCTTCACCATCGCCTACATATCCGGATTCGATGTCGCCGAGCGCAGACCCGGCACCGTCATCCCCATGGCGGGGTCGATCAGCGAGATTTTCATGCAGAAGCAATCCGGCATGATCGTCCATGTGGAGAGCCCCGAGGATTTGGTCAGGCAGTTTCCCAGCATGAACAGCCTCTTGTTCATTCTGGCGGGGGTCCGATCGCTGATCGGCGTCCCCCTGCTCTACCGGAACAGGGTGATCGGAAGCCTCCAGTTCCGGTCGAAAACACCGAATGCCTACACCGAACAGGATCTTCGGTTGGCGGAGCGGATCGGGACGCAGATCGCCGGGGCGATCGGCAATGCGAATCTGTTTGCCGATCTCCAGAAAATGGAAAACACCCTGCGGGAAAGCGAGTCGCGTTTCCGCGCCCTGGTCGAGCGGGCGGCGGTGGGGGTGGCCGAGGTCGACATGGGTACCGGACGTTTCTACATGGTGAACCGTCGGCTTTGCGACATGGTCGGCAGGACGGAGGAGGAGATGATGGCCACCACCTTCCTGGCGATCACGCACCCGGAGGATCTCCATCTGCACGAGGAGAAAACAGCGCTGCTGGCGGCCGGGAAGATCGGGCACTACAGCCTGGAGAAGCGCTACCTCCGCAGAGACGGGGGGAGCGTCTGGGTGAATCTGACGATATCGCCGCTCTGGAAGCCGGGGGAAAAACCCGGGAGCAGCATGATCGTGGTCGAGGACATCACCGACCGCAAGCGGGCGGAGGCGGCGCTCAAGGAAAGCGAAATCAGATACCGGGAGCTCAGCATCATCGATGATCTCACCCAGCTCTACAATTCCCGACATTTTTACTTTCATCTTAAAAACGAGTTGGAGCGGTCGAACCGCTATGAACAGCCTTTGACCCTCCTCCTGCTCGATCTCGACAATTTCAAGCACTTCAACGACACGTATGGCCATGTCGAGGGGGACGAGGTCCTATGGCGGCTTGGCCAGGTGGTCAAACGATGCCTGCGCGAGACGGATTTCGCCTACCGTTATGGCGGCGAAGAATTCACCGTCCTGCTGCCCATGACAACAAGCGTGGAGGGGTTCGTTACGGCGGAAAGAATCCGGACGGGGTTCAAGAAGGAGATTTTTTCCCCGGCGCCCGGTCAGGACGTTCATGTGACGGTGAGCATCGGGATTGCGCAGTACAGACCGCCGGAGGAGATGAAGGCTTTCGTTCACCGGGTTGACCAGCTTATGTACCAGGGGAAGAGGAACGGGAAGGACAGGGTTTGCTGTGAGCCATCCCCTCAGGAACAGTTCGAGGGGCAATCCACTCTTCCATTCTGATGACCTCGTATAAAGCGAAAAAACCTTGAACGGGAGCGCAACCCCCAAGCCCCGCGAAACAAAAAATCCATTTGACTTCCGGGAACAGTTCCACTATAAGGGTGTCCAGTTTGCAAGGCCCCCTGCCTTCTTAGCAGGGTTCGAGGATTACGTATCCGGTCATCCACCGGAAAAATCTGTGCATCGTTTGCGTAGTGGGGAAGCCCCCGATTTAACAGGAGGAGGTACTTCATGATGAGACGGCGGATTTTCCTATGGATGGGACTCAGCGTCCTGTTCGCATCGCTATGCCTTTCCAGGGAAGGGTTAGCCCATGAGACCTACCAGGTCCGGCCCGGCGACACACTCTACCGCATCTCCGAGAAGACGGGCATCACCATCAAAGACCTCAAGAGGGCCAACCGGCTGCACGGCACCAGACTCAAACCC
>MICN01000134.1 GCA_001829875.1 Syntrophus sp. GWC2_56_31 | reverse complement strand
CGGATATGGGAGCCATTCTCAGGGCAACATCCTTGTATATCTCGACCCCGGTCCCCCCCATCCCCAGCAGGATCATGGGGCCGAACTGAAAATCGATCTTCGCCCCCAGGATGAGTTCGATCCCGGACACCATCTCCTCCACGATCATACCGAGGAATCCCTCCAATCCCTGGAAACGCCGGAACGCCTCCGCCAGCCCCCCGGCGTCGGCGATCCCCACGGCCACCCCGCCCACGTCCGATTTGTGGAGGATCCGGGGAGAAATCACCTTGGCGACAACAGGATACCCTATCTCCCCGGCAAAGCGGATCGCCTCCTCCGGTGTCCGGGCAGTTGTAAAGCGCGGGACGTCAAATCCCGCGATGGTAAAAATCCGCTTGGCGTCGGGTTCGAGGACCCATCCATCGGCACGGGCCGCCTCGATGATCCGGTTTATCTCGGAACGGGAATCGATCATGGCCGGTTCCTCCTGAGGGCATCCACCATGAGCACCGCCCCCTCGATGGAGTGGGCAACGGGAGAGCCGTTCAGAGTGAACCCCTCGATGAGCATGGCATACTTCTCCACATTGGGCACGTAAGCGATCAGCGGCTTACCGCACTGTCTGGCGATGCCGCCGAGCTTCGCGCCGAGATCGGAAGTGATTCCCGGAATATAAGGAAGGAGCAAGGCGAGTACGCAGTCGATATCCTCCATGGAACAAAAGCTCCTGACGGTGGCGACGAAATCCTCGTCGATCCCGCTCCCGGTGAGGTCGATGGGGTTGGTGAGCGTGGCAATATCCTGGACACTCGGGCTGAGGTTTTTACAGAGGTCTTCGCGGATGTTTTCCGGCAGTCCCGGAACCAAAAGCCCCCGGGCGGCGCACACGTCGACGGCGACCGCGCCGTGGCCGCCGCTTACCGTGACGATCCCGACCCTCCCCTCGATGGGTTTGGCATATGCGCTCAGCGACTCGCAGAAGGAGATGAGCTCCAGTTCGTTTACCGCCTCAACGATATTGTACTGGGAAAGCACCGCGGAAAAGCTGGCATAGTCGCCCGCCAGCGACGCCGTATGGCTCGAGACGGCTTTGCTCCCGCCCGGGCTTTTGCCGGTCTTGAGCACAACCACCGGTTTACCGCATTTCTCGGCCTTGAGTACAAAGCGCCTTCCCTCGTTCCCGCCGAAACCTTCGATGTAAAAGGCGATAACCTTTGTCGCCGGATCTGTTGTGAAATAATCGAGGAGGTCCAGTTCACCCAAAAGGGCCTTGTTCCCGATGCTGATCGCCTTGGCGAGCCCCACTCCCTCGTTTGTGAACTTGATCATCTGGTCCACAAGGATACCCCCGCTTTGGCTCACGAAGGAGACGTTCCCGACAACGGGGTTCACCATCCGCTCGCCCGGCAGGAAGAACGTATCCACGCGGGAGGGGACGTAGAGACCGAGGCAGTTGGGGCCGACGAAGGGAAACTCCGCCTCTTTCGCGATCGCGACAACCCTCTCCTGTAGATCCCCTCTGCCCACCTCGGCGAAGCCCCCCGAGATGACGACGGCGGAACGCACCTTCGCCTTTATGCACTCGGTTATCACTTCCGGGACAAGATCGGCCCTGACCGCGATGACGGCCATGTCGATCTCCTCCGGGACCTCCGAAATATTCCGGTGGATCGACTGGCCATTGATGGTTCCTCCCCGGGGGTTTATGCCGTAAACTGCAACCGGGTAGCGGAGCAGATTCTTGTTGAAAATCTCGTTGGCCGGATGCCGGTAGTTGTTCGCCGACACCCCGAATACCGCCATAGTCCGGGGCTCGAAAAGCGGTTTGAGATCCATCGGGTCCTCCTCGGCCGACTTTCGCCGGTGTTCCTACGATACATAACGGACTTGTTTTGTGCAAGCGGCGTCACTTATCGATATATGTCTTCCTAAGCTCCTCCCAGTATATGGATTTCATGAGCCTCTTGAGACCTTCATTGAGTTTCTTGAGGAATTCCGTGTCCTCTTTACGGACGGCATAACCAAATTCCCTATCGCTCATCCCGAAACCGCCAATGATCTTGACAGGGTTCTTTATCGCGGCGCTGAGCGCCGGGGCGTCCTCCATCGCAGCAGCGATGATCCGACCGTCCACCAGCTCTTCAATGGCCAGGGGTACGGAGTCATAATACACGAGTTCGAACTTCTTTCCTGCCTTCCTGATCAGGTTCTCTTCGATCCATCTTCCCTCCTTTGTCCCGCGCTGAACGCCTATTTTGTTTCCTTCGGCCAGGGCCTTCTCGACGGTGATTTTTGTGTCCTTCTTGGCAACCAGGACATGCTTTATCTTCCAGTAAGCCATTGTGAAGCTGATCTGTTTCTTAAGCTCATCCGTGATGCCCATACCCGAGGCCACGATGTCGATCTTCTTGCTCCTGAGGCTCGTGACAATGCCGTCCCAATCCACCGGTTGGTGTTTCACTTTGAAGCCCATCTCCTTCGCAATCCAGTCCAGGGCTTTTACATCAAAGCCGTCCGGATTATTGGATTGGTCCACGTAAGAAAAAGGCGGAAAGTTGGCATCGATCCCGTTCACGTAGACTTTCTCAGCACCGATCACCGTTTGCGCAAACAGGACGCACAGAGCCGCAGGCATAAAAACCGCGTTCCAAATCCCCTTGCTCCTCATAAATGGCGATCTCCTTTCGTCCGGCGGCATCATTCACACTTTCTCTGCGATAAAGAGAGTTTCAGAGGTTACTCCATAAACAAAATGCAGAAAACTGTCAATCTGAAAGGGCGCAAAACCTGTTATTCGGTGCTTTGAGCAGGAGATGTGAGTTGCTATTTTTTACCGAGACGGTTATAATATCGGATGCGAACACGGTCTATATGCATATTTAGTGCGATTTTATCGTTTGTAGCGGCCCTCCTTTTCGTTTCCGTTTTGGCGGGGGCGGCCGCCGAGAGTTTCCCGAAATCGCTCGGTGCGGTCAACGACTTCGCCGGAGTGATCTCCGCTCAGCATAAAAGCGGGATGGAGACCGTCGCCCGGGAGGTGCTGGCAAAAACTGGAACCGCAATCGTCGTCGCAACGGTGGAGACGATCGGAGACAACACGCCGAGCGAGTATGCGAATCGGCTCTACCAGGCATGGGGAATTGGAAAGAAGGGCGAAGACAAAGGGGTACTGATCTTCCTTGCCGTGAAAGAACGGCAGGTGCGGATCGAAACGGGCTACGGTGTGGAGGGGATCCTCCCCGATGGCCTCGCCGGTGAGATACTCGATCGGTATGCAATCCCTCGGTTCAAGGAAGGCGACTACGGTCGCGGATTTGCCGAGACGATGGCCGCGGTTTCCCTCATTGTGGCGAAGGCTGCCGGCGTCACGCTGACCGGCGTCGTCCCTCCCGAACGCAGGCAGGTCAAAACCGAAAGGGAATTTGGCATTTTTCAATTGCTGCTCCTCGTCGCAGCCGCGTTCTTCCTCCTCGGCACTCCCCAGGGCAGGGCGATCCTTCCCTGGCTCCTTGTCCTGATGATGAGCGGCGGAGGCGGCGGCAGGCGTGACGGGGGTGGCTTCGGCGGCTTCGGCGGGGGAGGTTTTGGAGGTTTCGGAGGCGGATCGAGCGGTGGCGGGGGGGCCGGCCGCGGGTTTTGATGTGAGGGGAACCGATGGCAAAAATACCAAAAAAACCGGAAGAGATATTTGAAGAAATCACCGGAGAGTATCAGAAGATATTCGGGGCGCACTTGATCTCCATCATCCTGTTCGGAAGCGGAGCGGGAGAGGATTATATCCCGGGGAAGTCGGATATCAATTTTCTGATTACGCTTACCGATCAGGGCATCGATAGGCTCGATCGCGCACTGGAGACTGTCGCCCGCTGGCGGAAACGCAACGTGGCGATCCCTCTCTTCATGACCCGCACGTATCTCGAAGGAGCTCAGGACGCCTATCCCATCGAATTACTCAACATGAAGCGGCATTACGTCGTCGTCTCAGGCAAGGACATCCTGGCGGGGCTCGCTTTCGATCGATGCCACATCCGGCTCCAAGTCGAACGGGAGCTCCGGGGGAAGCTTCTCCATCTTCGCAGGGGTTACCTTGCCACAGGGGGAAATGCCCGAAAGATCCGCGCGCTGATCACACTGTCACTCACCGCCTTCGTTTCGCTCTTCAGCGCCCTGCTCTACCTGAAAGACATCGAAATCCCTCACGGCAAGGGCGAAATCATCACCGCGGCGGGGAATGCCGTCGGTATCGACGCCGCCGTTTTTCTCAAATGCGAAGAGATCCGGAAAAAGACAGACCGGTTTTCAAAAAACGAAGTCACGGCGGTTTTTCAGGCCTACATGAAGGAGGTCGGCTCTCTCTGCGACCAGATCGACCGGATGGAGGTGTGAGGTCCTGTGGAATCCGGTTTGTGGGTTCGAGCGATTCACCCTGTTGGCAACAGCGAATGAATCGATGTTTCGCAATTTTTATTTTACTTCTCTAAATTGAATGGAGGTACAGCATGACCAGCGGAAAAAAAATTCTCATCATCGTCGTCATCATCACCCTGGTGTTGGCGGGTTCCCTTTACTCGTTCTTCAAAGGGACTTACAATCGCTTCGTTACCCTTGACGAATCGGTCAAATCATCCTGGGCGCAGGTCGAAAACCAGCTCCAAAGGCGATATGACCTCATCCCGAACCTCGTGGAGACGGTCAAAGGCTACGCGAAGCAGGAAAAGGACGTCCTCGTGGAGGTAACCAACGCCCGGGCGCGAGTCGGAGGGGCGACGACGGTCCCCGACAAGATCAGCGCAAACAACGAACTCTCCGGCGCCCTCAGCCGTTTGCTCGTTGTGATTGAAAAATATCCAGATCTCAAATCCAACCAGAACTTCCTCCGGCTCCAGGATGAACTGGCGGGGACGGAAAACCGGATCTCCGTGGAAAGAAGGCGTTACAACGAGACAGTCCAGGCATACAACGTGGCCATCCGGAGTTTCCCGGCGAATCTCCTGGCTGGAATGTACGGCTTTGAGAAGAAGGCTTTTTTCGAGGCGCCGGCCGCCGCCAAGACCGCCCCGCAGGTCAAATTTTAATTACAACAGATAAGGAGAAATATCGATGACTAAGTATGTGTATACCTTTGGCGGAGGCGCTGCAGAAGGCGCGGCAAGCGACAAAAACCTCTTGGGCGGCAAGGGCGCCAACCTCGCCGAAATGTGCTCCCTGGGGATCCCCGTACCGGCCGGCTTCACGGTCAGCACCGAATGCTGCACCGCCTATTACGCCGGCGGGTGTAAGCTCCCCGATGCATTGACCGGCCAGGTTATCGCCGCGCTGAAGAAGACCGAAGCGATCATGGGCATGACTTACGGCGATGCAAAAAATCCCCTCCTGCTCTCCTGCCGCTCCGGCGCCCGCTCCTCCATGCCCGGCATGATGGATACGGTCCTCAACGTCGGTCTCTCCACAGTGACCATCCCGGGCATCATAGCCAAGACAAACAATCCACGCTTCGTCTGGGATTCCTACCGACGCCTGATCATGATGTACGCCGATGTGGTGATGGAAAAGGCAGAAGGGCTCGAACCCGCCATGGGAAAGGGCATCCGCAGGATACTCGACGAAAAGCTCGACGAAGTCAAACACGGCAAAGGCTGCAAGTCCGATACGGATTTGAGCGCCGAGGACCTGAAGACCCTGGCCGGAGAGTTCAAGGCACTGGTGGAGAAGCATCTCGGCAGACCCTTTCCGGACGACCCGATGGCGCAGATGTGGGGCGGTATCGCGGCCGTCTTTAAAAGCTGGAACGGCAAAAAAGCCGTTTCTTACCGCCGCATCGAGGGCATCCCGGACGACTGGGGCACCGCGGTCAACGTCCAGGCGATGGTATTCGGCAATATGGGCGACTCCTCGGCCACCGGCGTCGCCTTTACGCGCGACCCGGCCACCGGCGACAACAAATTCTACGGCGAGTGGCTGGTAAACGCCCAGGGCGAAGACGTTGTGGCGGGTATTCGCACCCCCAGCCCGATCAACGACGATACCAAGAACGAGCAGAACAAGCACCTCGAGAGCATGCAGCACGCGATGCCCGAGACTTACAGAGAGCTCGACGCCATCCGCACTACACTGGAGAAGCACTTCAGCGACATGCTCGATATCGAGTTCACCATCCAGGAGGGCAAGCTGTGGATGCTGCAGTGCCGTGTCGGCAAACGCACCGGCACCGCCGCCCTGAACATGGCGATCAACATGCTCGATGAGGGGCTCATCACTGAAAAAACCGCTGTCATGCGTGTCGCGCCCAAGCAGCTCGACGAGCTCCTCTACCCGATCATCGACCCACGGACGGAAAAGGACGCCCGCTTGATCGTCAAGGGTCTGCCCGCCGGACCAGGCGCCGCCTGCGGTGCACTGGTCTTCACCGCCGAGGACGCCGTAACGTCCTTCCGCGCCGGCAAGACATGCATCCTGCTGCGCGAAGAGACGAACCCCGAGGACGTCGAAGGGATGCGTGCAGCCGCCGGCATTCTTACCGCCCGCGGCGGTATGACCTCCCATGCGGCGCTCGTTGCCCGCGGCTGGGGCAAGTGCTGTATCGTCGGCGCGGGGGGACTGCACGTGGACGCTAAAACCAAGACCGCCCGCATCACCGGCTCCGATATCGTCCTTACGGAAGGCGATGTCGTCACCTTGAACGGTACCAAAGGTCATGTGTATCTCGGTTCCCTGCCGATGATGGACGCGACCGAGAATCCGCTTTTCCAGAGATTCATGACCATGGCGGATACGTTCCGTACAATGGGCGTGCGGACCAATGCCGATACACCGGAGGACGCAAGAGCCGCCAGAGCTTTCGGCGCAGAAGGCATCGGTCTGGTCCGCACGGAACATATGTTCTATGGCGAAGGCTCCGATCAGCCCTTATTTTATCTCCGTAAGATGATCCTCAGTAGTACCGCCGAAGAGCGCAGGGCGGCCTTGGGTGAACTCTTCCCATTCGTCAAGGCCTCGCTGAAAGGCACGATGGAGGCCATGGAGGGTTTGCCGGTGACCATCCGTCTCCTCGACCCGCCGCTGCACGAGTTCGTGCCGCAGGGTGCGGAAAAGCAGGCAGAGCTGGCCCGTGCACTGGGCATCAAGGCAGAGGAGATCAAAAAACGTGGCGAAGCGCTCCATGAAACCAACCCGATGATGGGTCATCGGGGCGTCCGTTTAGGCATCACCTATCCCGAGGTGAGCGAGATGCAGATCCGGGCCATTTTCGAAGGCGCCGCCGAACTGACCAAGGCCGGCAAGACGTGTATCCCGGAGATCATGGTACCGGTAACCTGCGACGTCTCCGAAATCGAAGTCACGAAGAAGATTACAGACCGTGTTCACTCAGAAATCCTTGAGCAGTTCGGCCTCTCCGAGCTGGATTACAAGTACGGCACGATGATCGAAATCCCCCGCGCCGCGCTGCTCTCGGACCGGATGGCGAATGCCTGCGAATTCTTCTCCTTCGGCACCAACGACCTGACCCAGATGACGTTCGGCTTCAGTCGCGACGACATCGGCGGATTCATGAACGAATATCTCGATCAGAAGCTACTCGCCGCCGATCCCTTCCAGACGATCGACCGGGACGGCGTCGGTTTACTCATCAAGATGTCCGTCGAAAAGGGACGCGCCACTCGTCCCGACCTCAAGATCGGCATCTGCGGCGAGCAGGGGGGCGATCCGGCCTCCGTCGATTTCTGCTATGAAACCGGCCTGACATACGTGAGCTGCTCCCCGTTCCGTGTCCCCATCGCGCGTCTCGCGGCGGCCCAGGCGGCGATCAAGGCGGGTGGGAAGAAGTGAATCAGTGAACGAGAAGGTGCAATAAAATCCCCTTGACATACATGACCATATCTTTTAACTTTCTCATAGACACGGGAGGAACGATATGGGAATTATAAACTTGGCAGATGCAAAAGTATCGTATGAGGGTCAAACGCTTCCTGCCATTAATCTGATCAGCAAATTGCAGACACAGCTTCGAGAGGCAGCATGCCGGATCGCTACCATTGCCGAAACGCTCGGGGATCTTCAGGCAGCCCTGCTTAACTCCCATACTGTTGAAGTTAAGCTTACGCTTTCCAAAGAAGACTACGGAAGATTCAAATCAATGGAGGGAATGGATGACAGTGAGCGGATCCGAAAAGCCATCATGAACGTGATTTATCCCGAAGCATCGGGTAGTTCCGGGGAGGCCGACAAATTCAGGCCGGCTGCGGCCATCGTCGAATCGAGCCCGGCTCCGCCACCAGTTGAATCCGCACCGATGATTTCCAAATCTGCAGAACCGATCCGTCCCCCTGTTCCGGAGCTGCAGTCTGCCGAAAAAAACCCGCAGGAGCAAACGGTTACCTCAGCGCCTGTAATAAAAAAGAACCCGACCACCCAATGCCCCACATGCCATTCCCTGATAGAATTGCCCGAGACGTTGAACGACGCATGGACTGTTGAGCTTACATGTGGAACCTGCGGAGCCAAGTGTCTAATGAAACCCTCCTTCACGAAACCGCTATCGAACTATCAGTAATAACTAAGGTGTAATACAAAACAGCACTCTTCCTTGCCTGGAAACTCTACCCTGTTGAGACTTCGCTTTTTATCTGAAATCGTAAATTCGGAATACCTATATCCTGTCCGGTGAAAAATCGCATCGCGCGAGAGAATTATGCCATTGGGATCGATATGATAGGAAACGAACGCGATGATTTTCCGTACTGTTGAGCCTGTCATTTTACAGCAACTTTAGGGCTCGTAATTATAACCCATTGTAATATTTAGATTACTCTTTATAAAATCCGAAAATTCCCAACGCTGTCGCGTTAGAATATCTTAGTATAAGCTGCTGTTTTTTCTTGACAATGGATCTTTTTTCTGATATTCTTCAAGTGTAAATTGGCAGTTGTTCATCTCATATGCTGTCAGATTGCCGGAAGTAAAGGAAGGTTTTTTTAGTGGCAGAAAACGTTCTGATTACCGGAGGCGCCGGTTATGTCGGCAGTCATACCTGCCAGGCCCTTGCGGCACTGGGTTATCTGCCTATCTCCCTGGACAATCTGACACACGGTCATATGTGGGCTGTTCAGTGGGGTCCTTTTTTTAAAGGAGATATCACCGATTCCTCGGCTCTCGATCAAGTCTTTTCAGACTATCAGCCAATTGCTGTTATTCATTTTGCCGCTTTTGCGTATGTCGGCGAATCGGTTGAACACCCGGCCCGATATTACCAAAACAATGTGGCCGGTTCGATCACGCTGCTGGAGGCCATGAGGCGACACGGCTGCAAGAATATCATCTTTTCAAGCAGTTGTGCAACTTACGGTATTCCGTCACAGATTCCCATCCCCGAAGACCATCCGCAGCTCCCCATCAATCCTTACGGTAGAAGCAAACTCATGATGGAGCAGATCATCCAGGACTATGGGAGCGCTTATGGTATCCGATATGCTATTCTGCGATATTTCAACGCCGCAGGCGCAGATCCTGGCGGGCATATCGGCGAAGACCATGATCCCGAAACCCATCTTATTCCCATTCTGCTTCAGACTGTTCTGGGTCGGCGTGATTATGCGGAAGTCTACGGAACGGATTACGACACCCCGGACGGCACAGCCATCCGGGATTACATCCATGTGACCGATTTGGCCGGCGCCCATGCCCTTGCACTGAAATATCTGGCCCAATTTAGTCAAGATCTGTGCATCAACCTGGGGACGGGACAGGGTCGATCAATAATGGAAGTTATCCAAGCGGTGCAGCAGGTCACAGGAAAGACCGTGACCTATCGAACCGTCGGCAGGCGACCAGGCGATGCGCCGGTTTTGGTGGCAAAGGCAGACCTCGCCTATTCACTCTTAGGCTGGAAGCCGGATTTCATAGACATTCAGGCGACGATATCGACAGCCTGGAACTGGCACCAATCCCAATCGACTCA
>MICN01000133.1 GCA_001829875.1 Syntrophus sp. GWC2_56_31 | reverse complement strand
CGGCGAAAGCCGGGGAAGGATGAAGCACAACGCAGCATCCGGCCTTTTTACGAAGCCGTCAGGAATCGCCTTTGACCTCCAGGCCGTAGCTGCGGATCTTCTTGTGAAGGTTGCTCCGTTCCAGGCCGATCGCTTCGGCGGTTTTGGAGATATTGCCGTCGAACTCCCGGAGTTTACGAACGATATACTGCCGCTCGAAATCCTGCTTGGCGGCCCTGAAGGTAGCATCGGCCAGTTCCGACACAGAGGCGGGGGACTCTATCTTCACCTCCTCAAACAGAGGGAAAAGGTCGCATTTGGAAATCACCCTGGCCGGTGTCATGATCATCAGCCGTTCAATGATATTCTTGAGTTCCCGAACATTTCCCGGCCAATTGTAGTTCATCAGGATGGCCAACACCTCGTCGGTGACCTGCTTCTCCGGTTCTCCCTCCTTGAGGGCGGAGTCCATGATGAACCGGTCGACCAAAAGCGGGATGTCCTCCTTCCGGTCGCGAAGCGGGGGGATCCGAAGCGGAATGACATTCAAACGGTAAAAGAGATCCTGACGAAAATGTCCCTCCTCCATCTCTCTTTCCAGATCCTTGTTCGTTGCCGCCAGTACCCGGACGTCGGTGGGAATGAGCTTGTTGCCGCCGACCCGCTCGAACTTCTTTTCCTGGAGGATCCGAAGCACCTTCGCTTGAGCCTTGAGGCTCATATCGGCAACCTCGTCGAGAAAGATGGTCCCCTCATTGGCCAGATCGAACTTACCTCTTTTCATGGCCGTGGCGCCGGTAAAGGCCCCCTTTTCATGGCCAAACAGCTCGCTCTCGATCAGATCTTCCGGAATCGCCGCACAGTTGACCTCGATGAAAGACCTATGCGCCCTCCGGCTCTGGCGGTGGATAGATCGGGCCACCAGCTCCTTTCCCGTCCCATTTTCCCCCATAATCAGGATCCAGGCATTGGTCGGGGAAACAATCCCTATCATCTCCTTGAGATCCTGGATCGGGCCGCTTTGGCCTGTCAGTTCGTATTCGTGGCTGACCTTCTGCTTCAGGAGGAGATTCTCCTCTTCCAGGCGGATCATCTCCATGGCATGGTTGATCACGAGGATCACCTTCTCGAGCGAAAGCGGCTTTTCGATGAAATCGAACGCCCCAAGCTTTGTCGCTTTCACCGCAGTCTCGATGCTGCCGTGACCTGACATCATGACGACCTGGGTCCGTGGATATCCCGCTTTGATCACCTTGAGCACCTCGATCCCATCCATCCCCGGAAGCCAGATATCCAGGAGGACCAGGTTGGGTGGATCCTCTTCAATCAACCGCAGGGCCTCCTCGCCGCTTACCGCTGCGACCACCTCATGCCCTTCGTCATTGAGAATCCCGCCGAGGGTCTGGCAGATGCTCTCCTCATCATCCACAATCAGAATTGCCTTGCCCATCGCCACCCTTCTTTATCCATTTTCTTTCTTCTCTTCGTGAGGGATACCCACCTCATCGTTGATCACCACCCTTGTCCTACGTTCGGAAATGGGCAGTTCAAATGCCACAATAGTTCCCTTAGGGTGATTATCCACAACAGTAACCCGACCACCGTGATCGGCAATGATGGAATTGACGATCGCCAATCCCAGGCCTGTCCCTGTCCGCTTCGTGGAAAAATAAGGTTCAAACATCTTTACCTTATAACGCGCTGGAATGCCACAGCCGTTGTCGGCCACCTCCACTTTTACCATCCATCCAACCCGATGACAGGTCGTCCTGATCTCGATCCGGCCGCTCGGGCTGTCGACCGCCGCCACAGCGTTGTCCAGCAGATTGACCATCACCCTCCGGATCTGCTCCGGATCGAGCATCAGATTCGGGATATCCGGCCCCGGAAGGAAATGAAAGGCGATCCCCTTATGGGCATCCTGGAAGAGGATGACCGAGTCGCGGATCACCTCATTGAGATCGTTCATCGACAAAGCGGTCACAGGCAGCCTGGCATACTGCGAGAATTCATCGACGAGGTTTTTCAGCACTTCGACCTGATCGACGATTGTTTTTGTACATTCAAAAAAGACAGTGTCCTCCTTGTCAAACCGATCGCCGTATTTTTTTTGCAGCCTCTGCGCGGAGAGCTGAACGGGGGTGAGGGGGTTTTTGATCTCGTGGGCCATCCGCCTGGCCACCTCCCGCCATGCAGCCGTACGTTCCGCCCGCTGCAGCTGGGTGAGATCTTCAAACAGGATCACCATGCCCATGTTATTCCCCTCGTCATCGTGGATCACGGTGATTGTCATCAGCATCGTCAGCGCCCGGTCCCGGAGGGTCAGATCGATCTGCTTTTCAATAAATCCTTCGCCCCGCTCCCGCATTTCCTGGAAGATCTCCTCGGCCAGAACGAGGTGTTCGGGGATAAGAACTTCGTAAAAGGGCCGGTTCAGGATGCTCTGGGTCTGGATATTGAACATGCGCTCGGCAGCCCGGTTGATCGTGGTAATGACTCCGCTTCGGTCTATGGAGATGACCCCCACCGAGACGTTGCGGAGTACCGCTTCCATATATTTTCGTCTTTGTTCCAGATTCAGGTTCGCCTGTTCGAGCCCCTGGTTGCTCGCTTTGAGATCCCGCGTCATCTGGTTGAAGGAATCGACGAGGACCCCGATCTCGTCGTCCGCAACAATGGCGATCTGATGATTCAGGTCCCCTTGGGCGATCTTACGGGTGGCCTCGGCCAAATCCTGTATCGGAACGGTGATCCCCTTTGCGAGGTAGATGCCGAACCAGGTCGCCGAGAAGATGATCAGGAGCATCACGATAAAAAGGGTGATACTGTAACCGACCTTGATCGGTGTTTTAAGAAGTTTGAGCTGCCGATATTCTTCGGAGGTTTTCGAGATAACGGCAATCTTGTCGACCAGACCGACCGGGAAGTAGTAACTGGCCATAACGAATCCGATGACCAGCTTAGGGTCGGCCAAAGAGTAAACAGGTACGGCCCCCCGGATCAGATCGCCTTGTCCCACCTGTTCGATCGTGGTGATCTCCTTGCCGATGGACAGATCCTCCAGCGATGCGGGGGAGAGAGGTTTTGGAATCATCCGGGGATGTTCCTGATCCCGGATGACGACATTGTCCTTCTGGTTCTGGATATGGACCTCAAGCATGTTCAATTTGTAGGTCTTGTGCCTTCTCTCAACCAGGGCCTTCAGATAGAGAAATTTTTCTCCCTCGTAGAGCGCGTTTTTTGAGATATCGGAGCTGAGCTCGCGCGCATAGTATTTCGCCTGATCGGCTGACTGCTGGTAGTACAACTGGGCTACCTCCAGGGTCCGGTTGAGGGCGTCGCTGATTCGGATGCTGAACCAGTTGTCGATGCTGTACGAGAGAAAATTGATCGACACGAGAAATAAAAGAACGGTCGGGATGAGCGAAAGACTGATGAAGGCCATAACCAGCCGGTTCCTGAGCTTGGAACCGGCGATTCCGCGCCGCCGATCATAGATCAGCTTGACGACATTCCGAACGATCAGAAAAATGAGCAGGAGGATCAGGATGATATTGATATTGATCAATCCGAAGATCAGAGCATTGCCGGAGATCGGGAGATCCAGCATCTCGCCGCGGAAGACGCGGCTTTCCACATAAGTCACAACAGCGATGAGGATCACCGTAAAAAAAATGATAATCCGCTCCCTCTTGCGCCTTTTAACCTCCTTCACATCCAATTTGATCGGCCTGCGGATCTTTTTCATCAGTAAATGAAGCCCTCTCTATGCCAGCCGGTCTCGAAATCCCAGAGGGAGACAAAGAAGAAGACATACTCCATATGGAGAGGCAGGCGGACCTTGTCGAGCTTCGCCATGACCTCAACGTAATAATATTCGCCTTTTTTCAATGTCTTCAGCAGCGTCACCGGGACCCCGTTGAGATCGGTCATCGCCCGTTTGGCGCTTTCATAATCCTTGAATGAAGCCGGTTCCTTATCCCCGTTGGATGAAACGTAAAACAGCCTTTTGACATTGTCATACTTGATCGTATGCCTGATGGTCAAGCGGATAAGCTTTTTGTCGAGCCAGCGCTTACGCACCTGATAGAGATCCGCGAGGATGGTAAACGTGGTAGGGATGCCCGCCAGGATCGCGGACTCCATATCATTGGTGAAACAGTTCATCACCCTTGCATACACCAGGAGATGGGTAGCATTATTCGTGACCAGGAGATCTCCGATTTTCGCATTCTCCGCATGGAGATAGGGAGGATAGAGCAGAAAAACTAAAAAAATAAGGCAGCGGAATACATTTAAACTTTTTTTCACACTATACATCCCTTATATCGCATGGCATTCACGGGTCTACGACCGGACGCTGACCCAGTCCAACCGAAAATTGAAGCTACCCGCCCACTGGCGGGGCTTCCCGGTAAGGAAGTTTTCTTTTTTCGATGCGCCCCTCAACCCCGCCTACAGGGCTCGGCTTTCGGGATGCGCTCCCGGTCATCAAATTTTTTGTTATTTTAAGTGTTTGGCAGGTATACTACGTAACTGACGGTCAAAAAGCAAGACCTAATTTGAGAAACTAGATCGCGGAGGCGGAAGGTGGGGCGGGGTCGGTCACCCTGAACGACGGGACACTCAGCGAGGGAAACACACTGAATGCCTCTTTCTTGCTGAAGCGACTCGCCAATGTCCAGCACTCCCTCCGTACCAGCAGTTCCTTGAGAAGAATGTTGTTCAGGCGGTGCCCCGATTTGAAGGCGACAAAGTGACCGATAATCGGAATGCCTATGAGCGACAGATCCCCAATGGCATCGAGTATCTTGTGTTTTACGAATTCATCCGGAAAGCGCAGACCGTCCTTGTTGATGATCCTGTGGTCATCCAGAATGACGGCATTCTTCAGCGACCCTCCCAGGGCCAGTCCCTTAGCCTGAAGATATTCGACGTCTTTCAGAAAGCCGAAAGTTCTCGCCGAAGAAATCTCCTCTTCATAGGTGACGTCGGTAAATTTCATATGATAGGATTGCACACCGATGGAAGGATGGGTGAATTCAATCTTGTATGTGATCCTGAATTCCGGGGAAGGCAGGAGCATCGCCGTGCTCTCTCCATCGGAAACGGAGATCTTTTTTGTGATCACGAGCAGTTTCTTGTCTTTGCCCTGCACATGACTGCCGGCTTCCCTGAGGAGATCGACGAACGGGCGGGCGCTGCCGTCCATGATGGGAATCTCCGGCGCATTCACCTCGACCTCGGCATTGTCGATACCCATGCCGCTGAACGCGGACATCAGGTGTTCCACCGTGGCGACGGTCACCCCATTGAGACCGAGCGTTGTCGCGAGCGTAGTGTCTCTGACGTTATGGACATCCGCCTTGATACGATTGTTCCCCTTCAGGTCACCGCGGACGAAGATGATCCCCGTATCGACTGCCGCCGGCCTGATTACCATGCCGACCTTCATTCCTGAATGTAATCCTGTACTTTTGCAGCTTATTTCATTATTTACTGTTCTTTGTAAAAACATAGTCACCTTTTTCTGGATCTGAGATGGCTCAGGCGGCCTCAACACCGACCGAAACTACTCAGCAATATCCATACCATTACCCGGAGAGAGTAAGACAATGGGTTATTATAATCTAACCTGCCATAAACAGGCATGTTCTCACAAGACCGTTCTTTACCCGGTTCATAAAATGAAACGATTTCCACCAGGCACTGTGTTAGAAGCGACACACCCCTGCGTCGGTTAATCGTAACAGCGGTCCTTTTCACTATAGATGCAACCGCAATACTGCTGCCGGTACATCCCGAGTTCCTTTGAAATCCGGACCCCCTCCGACCAGCCCTCACGGAAATCCCGATATAAAAAAGGTATCCCCTGCATCCCGGCCACGGTATCCCCGATGCTCCGGATGAGATCGTGCTTCTGAAAACGGCTATAGAGAAGCGTGGTCGTAAAGGCGTCGAAACGGCCTTTTTTTGCTATCTCAGCTGTTCTTGCAAGCCTCAGGCGGTAGCAGTGCCGGCACCGATCTTCCTCGCGAAAGGCGACCTGCCGCAGGAATTCCGCGAGAGGATACGCATCCTCTCGCATTACCCCGAGACTCTCTTGGCCGGCATAGGCATCGAGTGTATCGAGGCGCCTTTTGTACTCCGAATAGGGATGAATATTCGGATTGTAAAAGTGGCCGCAGACGTCATGACCCTCTTTTCTAAGTATCTCCAGAGGATAGATGGTGCATGGCGCACAACAGATATGCAGCAATATTTTTTGAGCCAATTCACAAACCAGATTTTCTGCGAAGGAGCCCTGCAGCCAATCCTCCCGCGGTTAGAAAAACTCCGTCTGGCCTCCTCCCGTCCACTTCCGGCTGAAATGCTCATAGGCCCGGCGGGTCGCTATCCGGCCCCTCGCCGTCCGCTGCAGATACCCTTCCTGAATCAGGAAGGGTTCATAGACGTCCTCGATTGTGGCCCTCTCCTCGCCGATTGCCGAAGAGAGGTTATCGATCCCCACCGGCCCGCCATCGAATTTGTCGATCACGGTGAGCAAAATAGTCCGGTCCATGTGATCGAATCCCCTCTCGTCCACCTCGAACATCTCGAGGGCGCGCACCGCCACCTCGCGTGTGATCCGTCCCTCGGCCCTGACCTGAGCGAAATCCCTAACCCTTCGGAGCAGGCGGTTGGCGATCCGCGGGGTTCCTCGTGAACGGCAGGCCATTTCGGCCGCCCCGGATTCATCGATCTCTATCGAAAGGATCTTTGCCGACCGGCGGATGATCACGCCGAGCTCGTCGGGGGTGTAAAAATCGAAGCGGAAGCTCATCCCGAATCGGTCGCGCAGCGGGGAGGTCAGAAGCCCTGCCCTGGTTGTGGCCCCGATCAGGGTGAATTTCGGGATCTCCAGCTTCATCGACCGAGCGGAGGGTCCCTGACCGATGAGGATATCGATGTGAAAATCCTCCATGGCCGGATAGAGGATCTCCTCGACGACATGCGACAGACGGTGGATCTCGTCGATGAAGAGGGTGTCCTGCTCGTGCAGATTCGTCAGAATCGCCGCCAGATCGCCCGGCCTTTCGATAACCGGTCCGGAAGTCACCTTGATATCCCCCCCCATTTCACGGGCCATAATGTAGGCCAGGGTAGTCTTCCCAAGCCCAGGCGGGCCATAGAGGAGCACATGATCGAGGGCCTCCCTGCGCTGTTTGGCCGCCTCGATGAAGATGGAGAGGTTCGTTTTTATCTTCTCCTGACCGATATATTCGGCAAGACTTCTCGGGCGGAGAAAGACCTCAACTCCATTGTCCTCTTCGATCTCTTGTGGGAGAGTCAACGGATTTTTTGGTGAAATGCTTGTTGAATCAGTTTTTTTCACTCGAAAAACTCCCCCATCCTTTACTTACACCCTTGCGAGATCTTTGAGAATCGATTCCCGGAGTGCGCATTGGAGATTTTTCGGGGTACCCTGCCCCCGCAGCGCAGCGCCCGCAAAGACGACTGTTTGAGCGCGTGAGCGCGAGTTTCGTCTTTGCAGCGAAGCGAGGAGGAGCAGGGTCGAAAAATGTCCAGCGCGCGGAGGGGTTGGGTTCTCAAAGGTCTCCTGCTTGCCTTCTCAACCGGCCAGGGTCTTCAGCGCCTGTTTCAGAAGCCGATCGAGGGACGGGACATCCTCGGTTTCTCGCATGATCCGGTCGATGACCTCTTTTACCGCAGATCCCTTGTAGCCGAGATTAACCAACGCCGAAAGGGCGTCATCCTTCACCTGATCACCCGTTTTGAGCGCGACCGCGCCAGCCGGAACAGTCTCCCTTCCGAACTTGGCTGCCTTGTCTTTCATTTCGAGGATCATCCGCTCCGCCGTCTTTTTGCCTACCCCTGGGATGCCGGTCAGGCGCTTTAGATCATCCGTCGTCACGGCCCGGATCAGCTCGCCGGCGGCGATGCCGGAGAGGATGTTGACGGCCAGCTTGGGACCGATACCGCTTACCGATATCATAAGCTGAAAGACCGCCCGCTCCTCCCGTGAATGAAATCCGTAAAGGCTGAAGGCATCCTCCCGGACATGGGTATGGATATGGACCACCACAGGCTGGCCTACCTCCGGCAGTTCATAGAACGTGGTCAGGGGAACAACGATACGGTAGCCGACGCCGCGAACGTCAATAACGCACTGGGCAATCGTTTTTTCTATAAGGATTCCGCTCAGCAGGGCGATCATTCAGATGGGTTCCGCCTTTAAAAAATTGCTGTGACAGATGGCGACGGCCAGGGCGTCGGCGGCATCGGGGGGCGGAAGTTCCGGAAGCGTCAGGATCGCTTTGACCATCGTCTGGACCTGACTCTTTTCCGCCCGGCCGTATCCGACAACGGCCTTTTTGATCTCCAGCGGACTGTATTCATACACCGGGATTCCCATATGCTTCCCCGCCAGGATCGCCACGCCCCGGACGTGACCCTGCCTGATCAGACTTTTGACGTTCTTCCCGTAGAAGATCTCTTCGATGGCCAGCGCCTCCGGCGCCGATTGCCGTATCGTCTCCAGGAGTCCGTCGTAGATGGTCTGCAGACAGAGGGAAAGGGTAGCCCCCTTACCCGGCTTGATTTCCCCGTAAGCGATGTGACAAAGACCGCTCCTGGTCTTCTCGATCACACCATAGCCTGTCACCTGACTGCCCGGATCTATGCCCAATACCCTGAACGTGACTTTTCTCCTTTTTTTATGTAGCCGCCAGTCTTTCCATCTCCTCGTCGGAGATGTCGAAGTTGGAATACACGTTCTGGACATCGTCATTGTCTTCAAGCTTTTCCATAAGCTTCATCATCGTTTCGGCCTTTCCTCCCTCGAGTCTGACCGTGTTCTGGGGAATGAGTCCGACGCGCGAATCCAGGGTCTTCCACCCTTTCTGATCGATGGCTTTCTTGACGGCTTCAAAGTTTAAAGGATCGGTGATCACCTCCCACTCGGTTTCCTGATCGCGGACATCGTCGGCTCCCGCTTCGAGGGCGGTCTCCATCAGGGCGTCTTCATCGACTGCCTTCTTATCGAAGGTCATGCTGCCTTTCTTGTCGAACATCCATGCTACACAGCCGTTTTCGCCCAGATTTCCACCGTGTTTGGAAAAAATGTGCCGAATCTCCGCCACCGTCCGGTTTTTGTTGTCGGTCATCACTTCGACGATGACGGCAACCCCCGCCGGGCCATATCCCTCATAAGTCACCTCTTCATATGCGGCTCCTCCCGCCAGCTCGCCGGTTCCTTTTTTGATCGCCCGGTCGATGTTGTCCTTGGGCATGTTCTCTTCTTTAGCAGCCAGAACGGCCGACCGCAGACGGGCGTTCCCCTCGAGATCGCCTCCTCCGAGCCTCGCTGCAAGCGTGATTTCTTTGATCAGCTTTGTAAATATCTTGCCGCGTTTCGAATCGATGGCGCCCTTTTTTCTTTTGATGGTGCTCCATTTTGAATGTCCTGACATGATATGTCGTCTCCCGAATCAGTTTCTTTGAAGAAAAACCGTTTGGCTCACATACCACAAGCCGCTCTCAGATGTAAAACAAAAAAAGCCCCTTCCTCGAAGGAAGGGGCCCGTGTATTAAAATTCCGGCGGCACCTACTCTCCCACACAGTCGCCCATATGATCCATGTTTGGTTTTGCGGCCAACATTTCCTGTCAGGAGCACGTGATATGTCCGGTTTATAGCACGTAATCTGTCCGGTTTGTTAGAGTCA
>MICN01000132.1 GCA_001829875.1 Syntrophus sp. GWC2_56_31 | reverse complement strand
ATCTCTGTCCGTCTCATCCGCCACCTCCAACGGTGACTCTAACAAACCGGACAGATTACGTGCTATAAACCGGACATATCACGTGCTCCTGACAGAGGATTTTGACAGCCCGCAAATATTCATCAAATATTCCTTGACAAGAAAAAACTGCCCCCCTATATTTTCCCCGCCAAAAGTAATAGTGTATCAAAAAAATAAAAGTGAATTCCAAACGGAAGAGAGGGAGGCGGGCGAATGCGGATATGGTGGCAAAGCAGCACGATGATTCATACCGAAGAGCTGACCGGTTACCGGGAGGCATTGACCAAACATCTCAACTCCGTGAAGCGACCGGACACGGAGATCAGCATCCATGGCGTCGACCGCGGGTCCCTCGACCTTCATTACAACTTCACGGTCGCCCTCAACAGTTTCGCCCCCGGCGGCGTGTTGAACAAGATGGTCCAGGCCGAGCGGGAAGGCTTTGATGCGGCGGCGATCGGATGCTTTCTCGACCCCGCGCTGCAGGAGGCGCGGGAGATCACGAACATCCCCATCTTCGGTTTGGCGGAGACGTCGATGCACATGGCCTGCATGCTGGGGACCAAGTTCTCCGGAATCGCTTTCTCCGACAAGCAGGCTCAATACTACGACTCCGTCGCGCGCCGCTACGGTTTGGAGGACCGCGCCGTTCCTTTTGCCTCCCTCGGCATCGATCTGACGGAGGTGCAGAAAGGGTTTGAGAACCCCGGCCGGATGATGGATCTTTTCCGGAAGGCGCTCAAAGGACTGGCCGGCTCGGGCGCGGAGGTGATCCTGCCGGCCTGCGCCTGCGTGAACACGATTGTCGTCAACGAAAAGATAACTGAGATGGAAGGGATGCTGATCCTGGACATCAACGCCCTGCTGCTGAAAATAACCGAAGCGATGGCGGATTTCCGCAAGCTGACCGGCGCGAACCGGAGCCGGAAGCTGTTGTTCCAGATGCCGATGCAGGAAGGGTTGAAGCAAATCCTGCAAGTCTACAATTTCCAGTGATCCTGAACAATGAAACAAGCGACTGCGAATGTTCATGTGGAAGATCAGTTCAGTGTGCCGCCCAAGTGTCGGGGGTCCAACTGGGGGTTTTTGGTCACCTCCGATGGCGTCGTGATGCTCGATACCCCCATGGTGCCAAGGACGGCGGTGGAACGGCGGAGTGAAATCGCCCGGAAAGGAGAGGTTCGCTACATCATCAATACCCACCATCATGTCGATCATGTGACGGGTAATTTCTTCTTTCCGGGTCCGGTCGTATCCCACCAAAGCGTTCGCGAGGCTTTCCTCGCTCCGCTTGCAAGTGTTTCGGGCTCGGAGAGGGTCGATGAAGCGGTCAAGATCGGGCAGGGGACGATAGGGTACATACGTTTGCTCGTCGGGGAGCACGATCCGGAAAGTCTCCCCCTCCTGGATAGCGAGAAATACCAGATCAAGATGCCCAGCATCACCTTCTCTGAAAGGCTTCGTCTTTATGTGGGCGATCATACGATCGAACTTATCCACCTGCCCGGACACACCGAGGGCCATATCGGGGTCTATATCCCCGAAGAAAGAGTTTTTTTTACGGGGGATAACTTCTGCAATGGGACCCAACCTTCGCTTGCCCACTGTATGCCCCTGGAATGGGTCGCGTCTCTGAAGTTGATCGAAAGCATCGAGATCGACGTGGTGGTCCCGGGCCATGGAGAGATGTGCAGCCTGAAGGAAGTTGCCGCATTTCGTCGGTTTATCGAAACGTGTATCGAGATGACCCGGTCGGCAATCCGGGAAGGGAAAAGCAAGGAACAGGCTGCCGAAACCGTATCGTTTGAAAAGCTCTATCCTTCAGATCGGTGCCAGATGGCGGTCCATCCGGGTTCCGGCATGCAGCGCAGAAATGTGTCGCGCCTGTATGAAAAGCTTTCAGAGCAGTGAGACAGGATTCCGTAAAATCAAAAGGGAAATGGATCTTTCTTAAGGAGGACTTATGGAAAGCTTCAAGAGCGAAGTGCGTGACGGGATGCGGATCGACTGGGACGTGCCGATCGAAATGGATGACGGCCTGATTCTGCGCGGCGATGTCTATCGACCCGTCGCCGACGGGAAGTATCCTGCCATCATGTCATACGGTCCTTACAACAAGTGGCTGCACCTGAAGGACGGCTACCCGGCGCAGTGGAAGGTGATGACCGAAAAGCACCCGGAGACGACACAGGGCACCTCGAACCAGTACCAGAACTGGGAGGCCGTGGACCCGGAGAAGTGGGTTCCCGACGGCTATGCCTGTGTGCGGGTGGACTCGCGCGGGGCGGGCCGCTCCCCGGGGTTCATGGACATCTATTCGCGGCGCGAGACCAGGGACTTTTATGAATGTATCGAGTGGGCGGCCCGGCAGCAGTGGTGCAGCGGGAAGGTGGGGCTCAACGGGATATCCTATTACGCGATGAACCAGTGGATGGTGGCGCCGCTGCAGCCGCCCCATTTGGCCGCCATATGCGTCTGGGAGGGGGCGGCGGACCATTACCGGGACTTCGGCCGCCATGGAGGCCTTCTGTGCGTCTTCGGCGACACCTGGTTTACGGATACCGTCGTGCTGCGGCAGCACGGCAGGGGAAAACGGGATTTCCGGAGCCGGATCAACGGCGAATGGTGTTCGGGCCCCGAGACGCTCTCGAGCGAAGAACTGGTGAATAACCGGTGCGACTACGGGCAGGATCTTCTCGACCACCCGCTGATCGATGATTACTGGCGGGAGCGGATGTCTGATTTTTCGAAAATCAATGTTCCGGTGCTTTCGGCAGGCAACTGGGGGGGCGTCGGCCTGCATCCGCGGGGCAATATCGAGGGGTTTCTCCAGACGGGGACGAAACAGAAATGGCTCGAGATGCACGGCCTCGACCACTTTACCCACTTCTACACCGACTACGGCGTGAATTTGCAGAAGCGTTTCTTCGGCCATTTCCTCAAGGGCGAGGACACGGGCTGGGACAAGCAGCCGAGGGTTTCACTCCAGGTCCGCCATCCGGGCGAGAAGTTCGTTCCCCGGGCGGAGAACGAATGGCCCCTCGCCCGCACGCAGTGGACGAAGTTCTACCTCGATCCCGCCGATTTCAGCCTTTCGACAAAACCTTCTCCCGCCGAGGCCGCGACGACCTATGAGGCTCTGGGAGAGGGGCTGACGTTCCTTACCCCTCCCATGGAGCGGGAGACGGAGATCACCGGCCCCGTGGCGGCCAAGCTCTTCGTCTCTTCCCAGACCGAGGACGCGGACATCTTCCTCGTCCTGCGCGTGTTCAACGCCGAGATGCGCGAGGCGACCTTCCAGGGCTCGAACGACCCCCATACGCCGATCGGGCATGGGTGGTTGCGCGCCTCCCATAGGAAGCTCGATCCCGAACGCACGCTTCCCTACCGGCCGTACCACACCCACGACGAGAAGCAGCCCCTCAAGCCGGGCGAGGTTTACGATCTCGACGTGGAGATCTGGCCCACCAGCATCGTCTTGCCGAAAGGATACCGCATCGGCCTGAGCGTGCGGGGCAAAGATTACGTCTATCCCGGCTTCGAGCAGCCTGCGATGCCGGTCACCGGGCGGGTCTACTTCGGCGTGGGACCGTTCCGGCACGATCATAAGAAGGACCGCCCGCTTTCGGTATTCGGAGGGAAGGTCACGCTCCATACCGGTCCGAATCGGCCGGCGCATCTCCTCCTGCCCGTTATCCCGGCAAAGTAGCGGATACATTGGCAAGAAAGGGGAATAAGCGATGAACCAGGAAGGAAAAATCCAGCGAATCGACCATATCGGGAACACGGAGGGCATCCCCTATACCCGGACCGTTAAAGACTTCAAGTCGCAGCGCTGGATTGCGGACCGGCTCTACCGGTTGATGGGGAGGAGCGCCTTTTTCTGGGACAACCCCGAAGAGGGCCTGGGTGTCGGCGTCATGCGCGGGTCCAACTATTTTGACCTCAAGGAAGTCAACGAGAGGGTCAAATGCGTCGACGAGGTCCCCAAGGAAAACATCCGGATGGCCAAGCGGCTGGAAAAGCTTGGCAAAAGGGAAGAGGACCTGGGCCACCGGGAGACAGCGGCGGATTACTACTTTCGGGCCGTTCTCTTTCATGTCGCGGCCGCGTGGGGCATCTTCGACTCGGACGATGCCGAACTGATCTGGCTGACCGACAAGATTCGAAGCGACTTTGACAGAGTGATCCAATACAGCCCCTACCCCATGGAGAGAGTCGAGATCCCCTTCGAGGGGAAATCGATCCCGGGAATCCTCTCCCTGACGCCCTCAAGAGCGAAGGCGCCCACGATCCTTTGCGTCCCGGGAATGGATCTGCACAAGGAGAACGCAATCAACCATCTGAACAATCCCTACATCCGGAGGGGCATGAATTCTCTGGCGATCGACGGCCCCGGCCAGGGCGAAAGCCTGCTCCGCGAGATATGGGTGAATGAAGAGAACTATGGCCGGGCCGGCAAGGCGGCGATCGATTACCTCGTCGGCCGCCCGGAGGTGGACGCGGAGAAGATCGGCATCCACGGGACCAGTTTCGGCACCTTCTGGGGACCGCTTATCGCGCTGAACGATCCAAGGGTGAAGGCGATATCCAGCCACATGAGCAACGAATACGCGAAGGACCACATCTTCAATGAGACCTCGCCCAATTTTCGGCTGCGCTTCATGTGGATGGCCGGGAACCTCAGCGACGAGGCGTTCGATCAAATGGTCGCCAAAATGACCCTCGAAGGGCGGGAATCGGGGATCAAATGCCCCCATATCATGTTCCACGGGGAGTTCGACCACCTGACCCATACCCAGGAGGTCTACCGTTACTTCGACGCCCTCGGCTCGGCGATCAAGGAGCTGCGGATATACGAAAACCAGTACCACGGGGTGTCGCGGTTCTATGATGAAGTCATCGGCATGTCAGCCGATTGGCTGCGGGACCGGCTGACCGGCGTGAAACCCCTCAAGAATCGGAAAATAGTCCTCGTGGATTGGACCAAGCGGGAAAACGAGGTGGACGAAAAACAGCTCCTGAGCGGTTTTTCCGACTTTCGTTCCGATGCGGGTTAAAAGGGGCGGCCGCAATCGAGATCAACATGTCCCGTTTCTCATCACCGAGGAGGTATATGCATATGCGAATTGACTGTCACAGCCACATCGAAATCCCCGAAGCGGTTTCACTTCTGCCCCAAAACTCTGATCCGCTTTCCTCGGTCAGCCCCAAATCAAAATTGATCCAGGAACAATTGACCCTCTCGCTGAAGGACCAGCTTGAAAATCCGGAAAGGCGGATTGCGGATATGGAGGAGATGAGACTCGATTTGTCGGTCATTTCCATAGCCCCGCCTCATTTCTATTACAACCTGGATGGAGAAGTCGCTGTCGCGTTTACACAGCGTCAAAACAACCGGCTGGCGGAAATTGTTCGGGCATACCCGGGAAAGTTCATCGGTATGGCAACGGTTCCCCTTCAGAATGTAAAGGCCGCCGCCGCGGAGATGGAGCGGGCGGTCCTCGACCTGAACCTGAAGGGGGTGGAGGTGGGGTCCAACATCCGGGGCCGCTATCTGGGCGATCCCCTGTTTTGGCCGTTTTATGAAAAGGTTGCCGGCCTGGATGTCCCCATATTCATCCATCCCCGCGACGTGGCCGGTTCCGAAAGACTGAAGGACTTTTACTTCGGTAATCTCATCGGCAATCCGCTGGACACCACCATTGCCGCCGCGCACATCATCTTCAGCGGGGTTCTGGACCGCTTCCCCGGCCTGAAATTCATCCTTTCCCACGCGGGCGGTCAGCTTCCTTACATTTGCGGCCGGTTTCGGCATGGTTTCAATGTCAGGCCGGAATGCAAGGAATTCATCAAGAAGTCACCCCTCGACTACGTCAAAATGTTCTATTTCGATACCATCGCTCACGATAGCGAGTCCCTGCGGTTTCTCATCTCCAGGGTCGGGGCGGATCACGTCGTTATCGGAACCGATTATCCCTACGATATGGGCGATATGGACCCGGTGCGATCGGTTGAGGAGCTCACCGACCTTCCCGCGGATCAGTCGGCGAAAATCATGGGAGAAAATGCGGCTTCGCTGTTCAAGATCTCATAGACGGCGCCGGGGAAATTTGAAGCTCCCCGCCCACAGGGCGGGGCTTCCCGGTAAAGAAGTGTTTTTTTCGATGCGCCCCTCAACCCCGCCTACAAGGCGGGGCTTACGGGTTGCGCTCCCGGTCATGCGGGGATGATTCCTGCGGGAGGTGCACAGATGCAGAAGTGTGTCGGGATAGTGGGTATCGGCTTTATGGGTCAGGCATTCACGGCGAACCTGCTTCGGGCGGGTTTTTCTCTCAGGGGATTCGATAAAGATTCTGGCCGGATGAAGGAGTTTCAAGACCAGGGGGGTATCGCTGCTTCTTCGGCCGCCGAGGCCGCTCGAGGCGCCCGCTGGGTGCTGACCTCCCTGCCGAACAGTGCCGTGGTGCGAGAGGCCGTTTTCGGTCCGGGAGGAATCGCCGAGGGAGCCGAAAGAGGATTGCTGATAACCGACGCAACAACCTCCCGGCCCGAAGATTCGGCGAGCCTCGCGACGGAATTGGAAGATCGGGGTATCCGTTTTCTTGACGCGGCCGTGAGCGGGACGAGCGCCATGGCTTGGAAGAAGGACCTGATCGTCGTGGCGGGTGGAAAACCCGAGGACTTCGAGGCGTGCCGACCCCTATTCGACGGGTTCGCGAAAGCGGCCTATCATATGGGGCCGGTAGGCTCGGGTGCGCTTGCCAAACTCATTATCAACCTCGTACTCGATTGCAATCGATTGGGGTTGGCGGAAGGGCTTGTGCTCGGATTGAAGGCAGGGCTGAACATGGATAGCCTGCTGGTCGCGCTGAAGGAAGGGGCCGCCGGTTCCAAGACGATGGATCAGAAAGGGGCGAAGATGATCTACGCCGATTATACCCCCGAGAGTCATCTCACCACCGCGCTGAAAGACGTCCGTCTCATGCTGGAGCAAGGGCAACGTTTCGGCGTGCCTATGCTGCTTACGAGTATTTTCGCCCAGATCGCCCAGATCGGCGTCGAATCCGGCTATGCGAAATACGATTCCTCCTCCATCATGGAGGTGCTCCGCCAAATGGCCGGCCTGCCGACCGTAAAGACGGATAAAGAGGAAAGGCAACCCTTCACCCAACCAGAATAACGATGACTCTCCGCGGTCCGTGCATCCCTTTGAAGAGATGCCCCCGGATATCGCCGGTCATGCTCGGCCCGGTGATGAAAACAAACTGACTCGGAAACGGTTCTTTTTCAAAAACGCTCGCCACAACGGACTCATACACGGGAACGATCCGCTCCACGGGCACGATGGCGATGTGCAGGATCGGCGCCAGCGATATCAGCCGGGCCTGATCCCTGTCGTGGATCAGCCCCAGGGTGCCCGATTCGGCAACGGCAAAGTCGACGCCGGTTATTCCCGCTCCCACGCCGTCGAAGACGGCATCCTTGAAATCGTCCCGCCCCTTGAAATCCCCGGGACTCATCACTTTCACATCTATTTTGATTCCCCATGCCGGAAGGTTCAGAGGCGCCAACACCTCGTCGGTAGAAACCATCACGCTTTTCAGGCCTTCCCGTTTCACGATCCCCGTAAGCGTTTCCAGCGCGTGATCGTTGTTTTTCGCCCTGTAGACGATGCCGGTCTCCGCCGTGAACATTTCGGCAAACCGATCTGCCAACTCATCCCTGCCCAACGCGACCTCTTTAAGCGGCGGCATGAAGGGCCGGACGGGGATTTCCTTTTTCGGGGCCGCCTTCAGCCTTTCCAGGATTTCATTTCGTGCGCTCAGCAATATTCTACCTTTCACCAAATGTTCCGGATCTTTTCCCATCTTTCGTGAAACGTTTCTTTTGCCATTGCGGGAAAATCTCGTTTTCTGAACCATCCGCTGAAAGCGCCTTTCATCCGGCGGATGACTCCCCGATGAGAACCTCTATTCATCAGGGGCCGAACCATCGAAATACCCGAATTCCACATCCAAAAGCGCTCCACAGCCGTGCTCCACGCCTTGAAGAACAGCGCTTCTTTCCACGGTCGCTTTTTTCCACCGAATCGATGGGCAGCAGGTATGTCCGCAGATACATCCAGAGACCGGTAATAAAGCATCAGACTGGGATGGTCGATCCCGGCGGGGCAGACGCTTTTACATGCCCCGCAAAGGGTACAGGCACGATAAAGCTCCTGGGTTTTGTCCAAACCCAAAAGCAGCGGCATCAGAACCTGACCCATGGGACCCGAGTAGACCCAGCCATAGGCGTACCCTCCGATCTGTCTGTAAACCGGGCATATATTCAGGCACGCGGCACAGCGGATGCAGCGCAAGGCCTCTCGGGCCCGCGGATCCTGGTAAATTCGGGAACGGCCGTTATCGACGATCACAATGACGAGTTCCTCCGGCCCGTCTATCTCACCGTCCTTCTTCGGGCCGCTATCCATCGATACGTAAGCGGATATTTTCTGCCCGCTGCAGTTGCGGCTCAAGAGCCTCATGACATGCAGGGCATCCTTCATGGTCGGGAGAACTTTTTCCAGAGTCATCACCGATACCTGGGTCCGCGGAGAGGACTTGGCAAATCGGATATTGCCTTCATTTTCCAGGTTGATGATGGTCCCGGTCTCGGCAACCGCCATGTTTAAGCCGGTCACACCAAATTCTGCGCGGTGAAATTTCTCCCGAAGAAACAGCCGGGCCGCCCAGCCCAACTCCACGGGATCCACAGTGGGTTCTTTCATATCGGCTCTGGCCATGAAAAGATCCCGTATCGTCTCGACCGCTATATTGATGGCCGGTGCGATGATGTGGAAGGGGGGGCAACGCAGCATCTGAATGATAAACTCCCCGAGATCGCCTTCCCAGGGTTCGATTCCGTGCTCGGATAGACACCCGTTCAGCCCGATCTCCTCGGTAACCATGGACTTCCCTTTGATCACATATTTTGCGCCCCGCTCCTTGGCCAGCTTTACGATATATTCACTGGCCTCTTCTGCGGTGCGGGCCCAGAACACCTTCGCGCCGTTGGCTATGGCATTTTTCTCAAATTCCTCCAGAAGATCGGGAAGTCGCGATAGCGCTTCCGAACGGATCGCCGCCCCGCACGCTTGCGCCGCCGCAGCGTCCGGAAGGGTTGCCAGACCGGCTTCGCGCTTCTGGTAAAGGAAATGGGGCACCATCTTCAGAGACGGCCGTGCACGCGCCTTTTCCACCCCCTGCCCGGCCAATTCGGTAAACTGTTCCGTTGAAACCCGCATCACCGCTCTTCCCTTCCCGCTTGCGCCAGGAAACTTGCCAGATGCATTACCCTTTTCTCCGGGTGATGACGGCTCAGATAACCGCCGATGTTGAGGAGACACCCCGGCTCGCAGAGGATCAAAAGATCGGCGCCGCTGTCGAGGTAATTCCGAACCTTATCCTGCACCATGGCCTCGGAAATATCAGGGTGGTGATTGGCGAATTCTCCCCCGAACCCGCAGCAGAAATCATCCTGATCCATCGAAACCAGTTTCGTGCCCTTCACCGCGGATATCAGCGCTTTGGGCTGGGTCGACACTCCCAAGCCCCGCAGGACATGGCATGATTCGTGGTACGCTACTTTCCCCTGAAAAATGGCGCCCACATCACTCACTCGAAGCACATCCACAAGGTATTGAGACAACTCGTACACCCGGGGGGCGAGCTCGGCGGCGCGACGAAACCAGTCCGGTTCATCGCCGAGAAGTTCCGGGTAATGGTGTTTAACCATGCCTACACAAGAGCCGGATGGAGCGACAACAGCCTCATCATTTCCAAAGAGTTCAATGAAATGTTTCGCCGCCTTTTTCGCCTCTTTACGATAACCGGAATTCAATGCGGG
>MICN01000131.1:16009-19472 GCA_001829875.1 Syntrophus sp. GWC2_56_31 | reverse complement strand
GGACGCCAAGGGAAAGGTACAGGACTCCCTGAAGAAGGCGCTCAAGGACGGTACCCTGACGGTGACGGAAACCTTTGCCGCTCAATTGCCGCAGATCAAGGACGTGTTGCGGAAGCTGTCGGGCAAGCTGGAAATCAAGAATGCCGATGAACGGCAACAGGTGCGGACCCGCCAGGCGGTGCTGCACAGCGAAAAGTTCAAGGCATTGTGGAACCGGATCAAGCACAAGACCACCTATCGCATGGCGTTCGACAATGAACGGCTGATCGATCAGTGCGTCGCCGCGATCGATAACGCTCCGCCGATCGCCATGACCCGGCTGCAATGGCGCAAGGCCGATCTGGCCATCGGCCGGGCTGGTGTGGAGGTCAATCTGGCGCAGGAGTCCATGCCGGTGTATCTGGCCGAGCATGATATCATCCTTCCCGATCTGCTTACGGACCTGCAGGACAAGACCCAGCTTACCCGCCGCACCATTGCGCGTATCCTGACGGAAAGCGGAGACAACCCCGCCAGATTCGTAAAGGCGTCCACATTGGAGGATTTGCTGATACCGCCACAATAATGGAGAAAAAGAGATGAGCGACCTGAAAAAATATATCGCAAAGCGGAAAAAGACGGATGGGGAATTTGCGGACGGTTTCGAGGAAGGCTATGAGCAATTCAAGATCGGGGTCGTTCTTCGCCAGGCGCGCGAATCCGCGGGATTGACCCAGGAAGAGCTTGCTCTGCGCCTCAAAACTCAAAAGACGGCGATTTCAAGAATCGAAAACCATGCGGAAGACATCAAGCTCTCTACGTTGGACCGGGTCGCCAAAGCGCTGGGAAAGCGTTTAGAGGTGAATATCGCGTAGTATATTTAGGTTCTTCGGAAAAAATGCTACCGTATTGTCGCGATGTTGAATTCGCCCTATCCATCTGCCCGGCGCCCCTCTTCGTCACGAATCTCGCGCCGCAACAGCTTGCCCACTTTGGATTTGGGCAGCATGTCCCTAAATTCAATATACTGCGGTATCTTGTATGCGACAAGGGTCTGCCGGCACCATTTGATCAGATCATAGCCCGTGATGCCCTTGATATCCTCTTTCAAAACCACATAGGCCTTGATGCGCTCACCCACCATTTCGTCCGGGATTCCGATGACGCACGCGCCGATGACGGCCGGATGTTCCTGGAGCACGGCTTCGATCTCGGAGGCGGACACGCGATACCCTTTGTGTTTGATGGTGTCCACGGTCCGGTCTACAAAGTAGAAGTTGCCCGCCTCATCCATGGACATGACGTCGGCGGTGCGGTACCATGTAAGGCCGTCCAGATTAATGAACGCTTCGGCGGTTTCTTCCGGCTTGTTCAAATAACTTGTCACCATATGGGCGGAACGGACGATCAACTCCCCGGGCTGGCCGGGTTCGACCGGTGCCAGCGTTGCGGGATCGACGATTCTCACTTTTTTGCTGGGAACGGTATGGCCCACGCTCCGGACAGGGTTGTCGGTCGTCACCTGGCACATCGTCACACCGCCGCAGGTCTCGGTGGCCCCATAACCCTGATAAATACAGCGTCCGAATTTCTCCCGCCATCGCTTGCTCACTTCGACAGGCAAAACGTCCCCGGCGCTGAACCAGTAGTGTACCGAACTCAAATCATACTGCGCCAGGCGGACATGTTCCAAAATCATCCGGTAGAGCATGGGCACGCCGATCATGCTTTTTACTTTGAAGCGTTGGATGGCGTCAAGGGCCGCATCCATGTTGATGCGCGGCAGAAGTATTAGCGTCCCACCCGCCAGGAGGGTGGCCAGGCCGGTTGTCTGGCCGAGTATATGGAAAAGGGGGGCATTGCCCAGGATCACATTTTCTTCCGCCGGGAAAAGGGGTTCGCTCACCCGTATCTGTTCATCCGCTGAAATCAGGAAAAGGTCATGATTGATGGGCACCCCTTTGGGGTATTTCGTCGTACCACCGGTATAGAGGATCTCGGCCGTGCGTTCCAGGCATGGGTCAACCACCGGCATGGCATCGACGGCGCGGCGATAACGGTGCAGCAGTTGCCGCAAGCCGTGCGTGTTTTCATTCAAAACGATTTTGCCTTTGGGGATCACATCGAACAGATAACCGAACCACCGTTTCCAGGCGGGCAGCAGATCGGCCATCCGGGTGACGATCACCTTCCTGATCCCGGTTTCGGGCCACGCCTTTTTGACGTACCCGAAGTTGGTATCGGCGCACAGGATGGCCGCGGCCTCGCAGTCGTTGGCGATGTATTGAATATCATGGGCGGGATAAATGGGCGTGATCGGAACACAAACCCCACCCATGCGCTGAATGCCGAGCCAGGCCACCACCCACTGGATGCTGTTGGGGATATAGAGCATCACCTTCTGTCCGGGCCTGATGCCCAGATCGCTGAGCGCCGCGGCAAAAATCCGCGTCATCTCCTCCAGTCGGCGGTATGAATAACAGGTCCCCAGATATATGACCGCCGTGGCATCGGCGCGCCGTCCGGCGGTCTGCATAAAAAGATCGAAAATACGGTCAGGGCTGCTGTTTTGATGCTGTCCCTTCATGGGTCATATTCCAAAGTAGGCGGCTTTGATTTCCTGATTGTCCATCAGTTCGGCGCCGGTGCCGCTCAAGGTCAACATCCCATTTTCAAGAATGTAGCCACGGTCGATGATGGGCAGGACCGGGCGGGCGAACTGCTCGCTCAAGACAACGGTGATGCCCGATTCCTTGTTCAAGCTTACGATGGCGTCCACCAGCGCCTTTTGCATCATCGGGCTCAAACCCAGTAGGGGTTCATCCAGTAACAGCAGACGCGGTTTCACGACCAGCGCCATGCCGATGGCCAGCATCTGCTGTTCACCGCCGCTTAAAAAACCGGCCTTTTTCGCACGCAACTGAATCAGGGCCGGAAAGAGCTTAAAGACATACTCCATGACTTCCCGCACTTCGGCTTTTTTACGCAGATAACCGGCAATCTTCATGTTTTCTGTCACACTGCTTTCCGGAAAGATAGGGTGTCGCTCGCGTGAAAGCACGATTCCTTTCTTTACCCGCTCGCTTGGGGAAAGTTCGGTGATATCCAGGCCTTCATAAACGATGCTGCCGTAAACGGTGATGCGCTCGCCGCCCTTGCGCTTTTCCTTGATGCGCATATCGATGATCAGTCCCGAAAGGGCGTTCATCAGCGTGGTTTTGCCGGCGCTGTTGGAGCCGATCACCCCGATAATTTCGCCTTCGCGCACCTGCATGCTGAAATCGTTCAATGCCAGGGCATTTTCGAAAAACACCATTAAGTTGTTCACATCCAGCATAACCACCCCTGACGGCTTCGTAAAAAGACCGGATGCTGCGTTGCGCTTCATCCCTCGTCGCTGCGGCGTACACCAAAGTACGCCTCACTCCTCGGGATTCGCGCGCCTTGCCTGCGGTCTTTTTACGAAGCCGTCATTTCATTCAAA
>MICN01000131.1:0-15971 GCA_001829875.1 Syntrophus sp. GWC2_56_31 | reverse complement strand
CTGTCATCCTTCAGAGCCGAGATACGCCTTCTTGACCTCATCGCTCTCCATGACCTCGGTCGAGGCCCCGTCGGCGATTTTCTGGCCGTAGTTCAAAACCATGATCCGGTCGGCGATGCGAAACAGCTCCTTTAAACGGTGTTCGATCATGATGATCGTTTTACCGGCCAGCCTCAGTTTTTCGATAACGGGTACGACGCTTGCCACCTCGGCCAGGCTCATGCCGGAAAACAGTTCATCAAGGATCAGCAGCTCCGGCGACAGCGCAATGGCCTTGGCCAGTTCCAGCCGCTTGAGATATCCCTGGGGAAGCGTCCCTGCCGGTTTGTAGGCGACGTTGGCATCCCGTTCGAAGCCCACCTCTTCGAGGAGATCCAGGGCCACGGCATTGCGATCTCCGTATCTGCCCCCCGCCAGTTGGCGGACCCGGGGGGAATAGAGGGGGATGATCATGTTTTTATAGGCCGGCAAATGGTAAAAGGGGCGGACCATCTGAAAAGTGCGGGAGATCCCCATGCAGACAATCTTATGGGGAGCGGTGTAGGTAATGTCCTGTCCGTTGTAAAGGATTCGCCCGGAAGTCGGCTTCACAAAACCGGAGATGAGATTGACCAGGGTCGTCTTGCCGGAACCGTTGGGCCCGATGATCCCCACCAGTTCCCCCCTGCGCACCTCGCAGCTCAGATGGTCGACCGCCGCGACTCTCCCGAAGATTTTGGATATGTTCTCTACCCGCAGGGTGGTCGGCAAGCTCATTGGTCTATCTCGACCCATCTTTCCATTTGATGGTATCTGCGCTGAATATAGTCAAACAGCCCCTCTGGAACGGCCACAGTGAAAACCACCAGAAACAGTCCGTACATCACAATGCGCAGCCCGCCGATACCTCGCAGAGCTTCCGACAGCGGCACCAGGATCACCGCCCCCAGGGCGGCCCCGGCCAGCGTTCCGCTCCCCCCCACCACGGCAGCGGCCATGGGCAGGATGGAATAGTCGAGGGCAAACACCGGCATACCCACAAACATATACACATGGGTCATGAGTGCCCCCGCGAAGGCGCCTATGGTGCTGGAGATGAAAAGCGCCTGGGTTTTGAACCAGAAGATGTCGATGCCGGCATTCGTGACCGAGCGGTCATTGTCGCGGATGCCCTTGAGCACCAGCCCGTAATCCGTCTCCATCAGTCTCCGGAGTCCGAACAACACCCCAAGAAGCACCCCCGTCACCAAATAGATCTCCGTCAGAGTGGACGGCAGCGGCGTCATGCCGCTCAACCCCTCGGTGCCGCCGAATATTTTGGTGGCTTCGATAATTCGCACCAGCATCAAAGGAATGATAAGAGTGACCATGGAAAAGTAAATTCCCCGCAGGCGCAGGACCGGCGTCAGAATGAGGGTGCAGAGCGCGCCGCCCAATACCGTCGCTATAGGAATGGCGATCCATGGAGGCATCCCGAAATAGAAGTTAAGGATGCCCGATACATAGGCGCCCATGCCGAAAAAAAGGGCCTGCCCCAGCGAAATCATGCCGGTCTGGGCCAGCATGTCCCAACTGATGGCCAAAAGCGCGAACACGGCCACTGAAATCATCACCTTCTGCCAATAGGCGCCCAAGAAAAGCGGCAACAGCAGGAAAGCAGCCGCCGGCAGCAGCCGCGGGCCGGCCAGATAGAGCATTTCACGCCAGGAAGAGAGGGCGTAAACGTCCTCAGAACGGGCCTTGATCCCCCGGTCGATCCGTTCCCTCCGTTTTTTCACGTTTCTATATCCTCTCTTCCAACTCTTTTTGCTGGCCGAACAGGCCGGAGGGTTTGATCGCCAGCACCAGCAGGATCGCCGCCAAACTGACGATCATGGTCCAGTGCGAACCGATATAGCTATCGGTGAAGCGCTCCGCAAAACCGATGATGACGCCGGCCACGATCACTCCGCCGGTCGAACCCAGGCCTCCGATGATGCATACGGCCAGGGCCTTGATCAGCACATCGTATCCCTCGTCCGGGGCAATGCTTCCCAAAGGAATGATGATGGTGGCGGCGATGGCGGCCAACCCCGCCCCAAAAGAGACGCTTAACGTGGCGATCCGGTCGGAATCGATGCCGAAAGTCAATGCGGTGCGTTCGTCCTGGGCGATGCCCCGAAACGCGAGACCGGTCGAGGTGAAATGGGTAAAAAGCCACAGACCGAGCACCAGTACCAGCGCGATCAGCACGATGATGATTCGCTGTATATCCACATAAGCGCCTGCGATCATAAAGCTTTCATTCCAGAAGACCGGCAGGGTGTATTCGAACCCCACAAGCCCAAGGTAGCGAAACAACTCCAGGATCGAAAGGCCGATGCCGAAGGTCGCGATGACTTCGGAAAGGGCCTGGCCTCGGACGCGCAGCAGAACGAAACGGTACATCATGGCGCCCGATATCGTGGTAAAGACGATAGAGAGAGCCGCCGAAGCCCAAAAGGGCAGATGCAGCAGGTTCAACATCGTCCAGCTCAGGTAGGCCGACATGATGTACAGCGCGCCGTACGCGAAATTGGCCACCCCGCTGATGCCAAAGGTCAGGTTAAACCCGATGGCCAGTAAAATAAGTATCGAACTGTTGATCAGGGCAAAAACCACCGTCCCTGCAAACATTCGCCACCCCCAAAAGGCAAATGGTGTTGTTGCACTATTTTAAGGATTTCAATCCTGCAGGCAGTTGGATCATATTTTCGGCCAGAGAATCAGGAAATACGACAACGCGTTTGCCGCTGTCGGTCCACTGGGATACCAGCGACACGCTTGTTTCGGCCGGGTCGAATCCGTAAACCGCCTGGTGACCGTCATCATAGCGTATCCGGCCCATCACACCCCGCCGGTCGGTTTTTTCCAGCCCGGCCACGACCGCATCCGATTCCAGGCTGCCGGCCCGCTCGATGGCCTCTTTGAGGATATACACCGATTCGTAGGACGGCGCGGGACCATGACCGGCCTGGATCTCCTGACCGTATTTCTTTTGATATTTATTCATAAAGTCGGTGGAAGCCGGAAGTTTGCTGGCGGCCATCGCGCTGCCCAGTTCAAAGGTGGTGTTCAGCACGCCGCCGATTTTGCCGTCAAATATCTTCCAGGCTTCGGAGCCGGCCAGGGGTGAAACAAAACCGGCCATGATCGTGGGCACCTTCATCGTGTTCCACTGCTTTACCAGGGTGCCGCTTTGGGGCATGTCGAAGACGGGCATAATGACCTGGGCCCCCTGGGAACGGGCTTTCATCAGCGCCGAAGAGAAATCGGAGGTGCCGGTGGGATAGCTCTCCATACCCAATACGGTCCATCCGCTTTTGTCGAAATAGAGTTTCTTCACCAGATCGGCGGTGGCGCGCGCCCAGGCCACATCCTGGGTCATCACATATACCTTGTTAAACCCGAACTGCTTGTTGATCGCTCCCATGGTTCCCGCGAGGAACTTGACCAGGTGGACGGCGTTGAGGCAGGTCCGGAAGACATATTTGTACTTTTGCGGATCTGCCTTGATTTTTGCTTCCGAGCCGGGCGCCATCGCGATCGTTCCCAGGAGCGGGACCTTGTACTTGGCGATGATATCCATTCCGGCGATCAATGCCTCGGAACGAAACGGGCCGACCATCAGCGCGGTGGGTTTCTTCTCCAGAATGATCTTTTCCAGCCCGAGCAGAGCTTCCGGCACCGGCACACCGGGAGCCGCATCCCGCAGATCGATCGATTCGACTCTGAACGGCCTTGCCGCCGCACCCACTTTCACGCCGCCGGCGGCGTTGATCTCATCCACCGCCATTTGAACCGCTTTCATGGATTCCCTGCCCTCAAGAAAACCCAGGGATGTCGCCACCCCGATCACAATGGGTTCGGCTGCGCGCACACTCGGCGCCGCCGCGGACCACGCGCACATCACTGCCAATATGACACAAATGATCAACCGTTTTCTTTCCATGCTCCCCTCCTTTTTTATGTTCCTGAACATTGAAGAATCTCTGACACCTAAATGGTTTCGGATCTTTTTACGATTTCACTGCAGTTGATGACGAACCGGTTGCCCCATGTTTGAAAACTGATGTGGACCGGCTTCCCAGTGAATCGATATTGAAGAAGTGGCAATTGAATGTCAAGGAATTTATTCGTCCCTGATTATACCGGCAGGAAACTTTACCGCAGCGATCACTACATCGTACACCATAACGGAGATAAGCGGGTTCCTGAATGATTGGCGAAGGGTTTTTCCTGCCGGGAGTTTTTTCTTGACAAAAGGCGCCATAGCTGTATTATAGCTCCACCGATGCGGTTCTCACCGTATCATTTTTCGTCCACCTAAGGAGGAGACCTATGGCCGATCTCAGTTGGATACCAAGGGAATCACAAGACAAGAATCATTACCTCTGGGGAGAGGAACACTTCGGAACGGAGGCGCCATCCGTCATGTATGAAAGAAGGCCTATCCTGGACCCGGAGGGGACGGTCGTCGAAGGGCTCTATTCCGCCTGGATCATTCTCAATAACCCCAAACAGTTCAACTCTTATACCACAGGCATGGTGAAGGGCGTTATTGCCGGATTCCAGCGGGCTTCGGCGGACAACCTGGTTGTGGCCGTCGTTTTCACGGCCGTGGGCGACAAGGCCTTCTGCACCGGCGGAAACACCAAGGAGTACGCCGAATACTATGCCGGCCGGCCCAATGAATACGGCCTCTACATGGACCTCTTCAACGCCATGGTGGACGGCATCCTCGGCTGCAAAAAGCCCACGATCTGCCGGGTAAACGGGATGCGGGTGGCGGGCGGGCAGGAGATCGGCATGGCCTGTGATCTGACGATCACGAGCGATCTGGCGATTTTCGGCCAGGCCGGCCCTCGTCACGGCTCCGCGCCGGACGGCGGCAGTACCGATTTCCTCCCCTGGATGCTGCCGATGGAGCTGGCGATATGGAATTGCGTCTCCTGCGAGCTGTGGAGCGCGTACAAGATGAAGCGGCTGGGCCTTGTTTCCAAGTGCCTGCCGGTCATCCGGGATGCAGGTAAATGGATTCGCAATCCCGCCGTTGTTACGGAATGTTACGTGGATGACGGCGAGATCGTTTACGGTGAGTTCAAAACCGGTGAAGAGGCGAAAAAGGCCCGCGAATACATCAATAATGCAAAAACGGATTTCGCTCTGGTGGATGCCGAGGTCAACAAAATACTATGGACATTCACGAACCTCTTCCCCGGCTGCCTGATCAAAAGCACCGAGGGGGTGCGCCTGAAGAAGAAGTTTTTCTGGGACCAGGCCAAGGTCATCAACCGGCACTGGCTGGCAGCCAACATGGCCACAGAGGCGAATCTGGGCTTCACCGCGTTTAACACGAAGAAGATCACCGGCAAGGATACAATCGATTTCATAGCGTATCGCCGCCTTCAGGGAGAAGGAGCGGCATTTGACAACGATTTTATGGCGGCTGTGCTGCATGGCCCAAAGAAGGAATAGTAAATGGAGGGATAAGCATGTTGTTTCAACATATCAAAACGGACCATGCAAAAGGCATGGCACGGATCATTCTGGCCCGTCCCAAGCACAATGTACTGAACATCGAAATGATGAAGGAGCTTAGCGCGGCCCTGTCATCTTGCGCAACGGACGAAGACCTGAAATGCGTGGTCCTCTCCGGCGAGGGACCAAGCTGGTGCGCCGGCGTCGATGTGGGAGAGCACCGTCCCGAATTGGTTGCGGAGATGATGGGCGCCTTTAACGGCATCTTTGAAACAATGGAGAAAATAGATGTGCCGCTGATAGCCGCGGTGCATGGCGCCTGCCTGGGAGGCGGAATGGAGCTGGCCATTGCCTGCGATATCATCGTCGCCTCATCCAAGGCCACTTTTGGCCAGCCGGAAATACGCCTTGGATTTTTTCCTCCATACGCGGCGATTCGCCTTCCTCAGCTTGTGGGGACCGCCAGGACCATCGAGATTTGCACAACGGGGAGGAACTATTCCGCCGCCGAGGCCATGGCTATGGGCCTGATCAGCCAGGTAGCCGGAGAGGAAGCGTTTGACGAGGCGGTGGAGAGCGTCGCGGGAAGCCTGCTTCTGAGCAGCCCGCTCATTATCCGGCTCAATAAACGCGCCGTGAAAAGGCATGTCGGCATGGCCTTTCCCCAGGCCCTGGCGGAGGTAACGGACCTGTTCCTCAAGCGACTCATGAAAACGGAGGATACACTGGAGGGGATCAACAGCTTCGCTGAAAAGCGCAAACCGGACTGGAAAAACAGATAGGTCCCCATCAAAGGAGGCCCGATGAGTAAAATAAGTAAGATTGGCGTTGTGGGCGCCGGCAATATGGGCAGCGGTATTGCCCAGAAGATCGCCCAGGAAGGCCTCGATGTCGTCATGGTGGATACCGAGGATGAATTCGTCAAGCGGGGGATGGACAATATCAAACGGCTGCTCCGGGAAGGGGTGGAGAGAAAGATTTTCCGTACGGACGACATCGATCGCATCATGTCTCGCGTCACCGGAACCACGGACCTAAAGGCGCTGGCGGATGCCGATCTGGTGATCGAAGCGGTCTTTGAGGACAAGGGGGTCAAGACCGATCTCTTTAAACGGCTCGACGGCCTCTGCATGGATAAAACCATCCTCGCCACCAATACATCGAGTTTCTATGTCCGTGAATTTGCTGAGGCAACCTCGAGACCAGACCGGGTCATCGGGCTCCACTATTTTTATCATCCCGCAAAAAACCGCCTGCTGGAGGTGATCCCCCACAAAAAAACATCGTCGCAAACCACCGACCGCGCGCTGCTGGCGGCCAAGCTGCATGGAAAGACCGCCATCCTGGTGAAGGACGCCCCCGGTTTTGCGGTCAACCGCTTCTTTGTCCCTTTCCTGAACGAAGCAGCCCGGATTCTGGAGGAAGGGCTGGCCGGCATCCCCACCATCGAGGAGGCGGCGAAGCGGGCCTTCCGGATCGGCATGGGGCCTTTTGAATTGATGAATGTAACCGGCATCCCGATCGCGGTCCATGCTTCGACCACCCTGGGCAATGAACTGGGCCCCTTTTACGCAACCGCCGGGATCATGAAATCGCAGATGGGGAAAAAGGCGAACTGGGACCTATCGGGAGAAGTGGAGGGAGGAAAGATCGATGCCGTGATGGATCGCCTTTACGGCGTCTGTCTCGGTGTGGCCGCCGCCCTGGTCGATGAAGGGGTGGCCACGATGGAGGATACCGACCGGGGAGCGAAGGTCGGCCTGCGATGGGCGCTTGGGCCGTTTGAAATCATGAATCGTCTGGGCATCGAAAAAACCTTCGTTCTGGTTCAGAAAGTGGTTGACCGATATCCCGACTTCCGAATGCCGGGGCTCCTGGCACGGCAGCGCCAGTTGGGCCGACCGTTTGCCTTTACGCTTGTCAACTTGGCCATCAACCATGATATTGCCACCATTACCATCAACCGGCCGGAGGCGATGAATGCATTGAATGAAACCGTGGTGGAGCAGTTGACCGAACGGTTTTCCGAAGCGGAGCAGAATCCCGGCGTGTCGGCCATTGTCTTTCAGGGCGCCGGAAAGGCCTTCGTGGCCGGGGCGGATATCCGCTACTTTGTTGAAAAGATCAAGGCCGGGAAAATTGCCGACATCGTGGATTTTACCCGGAAGGGCCATCGGCTGTTCAGGCGGATCGAAGATTCAAATAAGCTCACCATCGCCCTTCTCGACGGCCTTTCGATGGGCGGCGGAAGCGAACTCGCCCTGGCCTGCCAGGCCATTGTGGCTACGTCGGCGGGCTCTCTTTCGTTCCCGGAAACGGGCATCGGAATCTACCCGGGTCTCGGCGGCATGCTGCGGCTGGGACGCCACCTGGGGCCTGAGCTTGCCAAGTATTACACGTTCACCGGCGCCGCAATCACCGCCGTCGACGCGCAAAAGCTCGGTATTGTCACCCGCCTTGTCGACCCCTCCGCCGTGGATGAGGCGATCCGGGACCTGATCGGGGAAGGCAGGCCCGACAAGTATCGTGCACGGCCAATTCCCGAGCGGTTTATCCTCTGGCAAACCCTGTTTGGCGCGGGAAACGCGACGACCCTCCTGGCGTCTAAAATGCCGCCGGGCGTTGATGAGGCGGTTGCGTCAAAAATTCTAAAGACCATGGGCAACAAGGCGCCGCTGGCACTGAAATTGGTGAACCAGATCGTCGATCGGCAGGCAAAAGCCTCTCCGGACGAGGGGATCGAGATCGAGCTTGACAACCTGAAGACGATCTTTGCCACCGCAGATGCGCTGGAAGGTCTCTCTTCGCTGGGTCGAAAAAAGCCCGAATATAAGGGTCTCTAAAGGAGAAGAACCTATGGAAATGATCTCTTGGAAAATGTCGGCATCGGGAAAACCCATCGAGAAAGTGGTTTCACCCCTTCCCGTTCCCGGTCCGGGAGACGTTCTGCTCGAGGTGGCAGGTTGCGGAGTGTGCCATACCGACCTCGGTTTTTATTATAACGGCGTCCGGACAAAAACTCCCCTTCCGCTCACGCTGGGCCATGAAATCAGCGGTATCGTCCTGGCCGCAGGCGCCGGCGCGGAGTCCTGGGAGAAGAAGGCGGTCATCGTGCCGGCGGTTTTGCCCTGCGGCCAGTGCGATGTGTGCAGGCGCGGCAAGGGCAATATCTGTCCCGTGCAGAAAATGCCCGGCAACGACATCCCCGGTGGTTTTGCCAGCCATATCGTCGTACCCGCCGGAAGCCTCTGCGCCGTTCCCGTGGATGATCAATACCGGCCGATCTCCGCCTCCGGCGTTACTCTGGCGGAGCTTTCCGTCCTGGCCGATGCGATAACGACCCCTTACCAGTCGATCGTCGAATCGGGCCTAACCGGGGAGGATACCGCCATTTTCATCGGTGTCGGCGGCGTCGGCGGCTTCGGGGCGCAGATCGCCCGTGCTCTCGGGGCTTTGGTCGTCGCGGTGGATATCGACCCGGACAAGCTGAAGGCTATCGCCCCGTATGTCGATGTCACATTCAACACCGGGGAGCTTCCGGGAAAGGAGTTGAGAAAAGCCGTCGCCGATTTCATCAAAAGCCGGAACAAGCGCCCGACGGAATGGAAGATATTTGAGACCTCGGGAACGGCGGCAGGCCAGAGAACGGCCTTCGGGCTTCTCACCTATGGGGCATCGCTTCAGGTTGTCGGTTTCACGATGGACACGGTGGAGATCCGGCTCTCCAACCTGATGGCCTTTCATGCCATGGCAAAGGGTAACTGGGGTTGCGTGCCCGAACACTACCCGGCAGTGCTGAAGCTTGCCCTCGCCGGAAGCGTCAGGATCGGCCCTTTCGTAAAGACCTACCCGCTCGGCGAGATCAATGAGGTGTTCGAGATGGTGCACCACAGAAAAACAGCGTTGCGGCCTATTCTTGTTCCTTAATACATAGGAGGATTCACATTGAAGGAATTGATCACTGGAAATGAAGCGCTGGCCTACGGCGCTTATCTCAGCGGTGTGCGGGTGGGGGCGGCTTACCCGGGGACGCCCAGCACGCAGATCATGGAAAAATTTGCGTCTTTTCCCGGGGTCCACGCCGAATGGGCCCCGAACGAAAAGGTGGCAATGGATGTAGGTATCGGGGCGGCCTTTGCGGGAACAAGGGCCCTTGTTTCCACCAAGCACGTCGGGCTTAATGTGGCAGCCGATTCGCTATTCTATGCCGTTTATACCGGCTTGAACGCGGGACTCCTGATTGCGTGCGCCGACGACCCGGGTATGCACAGTTCCCAGAATGAACAGGACAACAGAAACTATGCAAAATTCGCCAAGGTGCCGATGATCGAGCCCTCCGACAGCGAAGAGGCGATGCAATTTGCCGCCACGGCGCTGGAAATGAGTGAAACCTTCGACACGCCGGTCATCATCCGCTTCGTCACCCGCACCTCGCATTCCTCTTCGGTGGTGGATATCGATCCTGACGCGCTCCCTCCCCCCGCGAAGGAACGCAAACCGTACAAGCGGGAAATAGGGAAATTTGTGATGGTGCCGGGAAATGCCAGACGCCGTCATCCGGTAGTGGAGGAACGGATCAGTAAGTTGCGGGAATACGCCGAGTCCACCCCATTGAACCGGATCGAACCGGGGAATGACGATTGGGGAATCGTTGCATCCGGCGCCGTCTATCAGTACGCCCGGGAGGTATTCCCCGAGGCGACCTTTCTCCGTCTGGGCATGGTGTACCCTCTGCCGGAGAAGCTGATCCGGGAGTTTGCCGGACGGGTGAAAAAAGTCCTGGTCATTGAAGAGCTTGATCCATTCTTTGAAGAACATCTCCGTCTATTGGGCATTCAGGTTATCGGCAAGGACGTTTTTCCCATCGTTGGCGAATTCAGCCCATCACTGATCCGTCAGGCCGCCATCAAGGCCGGCATTCTTCCGGCAACGGCTCCTGTCTCCGCCGCTACGCCGGCGCCCGAGATCTCTATCCCTATCCGCCCCCCAACCCTCTGCCCGGGTTGCGGCCACCGCGGGATGTTTACCGTCCTCAAGGAGGCAGGCGTAGTAGTGATGGGCGATATTGGTTGTTACACGCTTGGGGCGGCCTCGCCGCTCGAGGCGCTCCATTTCTGCGGTTGCATGGGAGCGAGCATCGGTGTAGCCCACGGGATGGACAAGGGGGGCATTCCGGATCGTCTTGTGGCGGTCATTGGCGATTCCACGCTCTTCCACTCCGGCCTGCATCCATTGATCAACACCCTCTATAACAGGGGAAATACGACCACGATCATAGCCGACAACAGCACCACCGGCATGACGGGGCATCAGCATCATCCGGGCACCGGATACACCCTGCAGAAGCAGCCGACCCTCAAGGTCGATCTGGAGCGAATGGTTCGAGGCTTCGGTTTCAGCAAGGTCGACGTATGCGATCCCAACGAGATGGATGATTTCAGGAAGATACTCGAAGACCACCTGAAGGGCGAAGAAGCCTCGGTGATCATTGCACGGCGCCCGTGCGCTCTGCAGTCCAGGGAAAAAAGAACGCCTCCCCGGATCGATCCGGAACTTTGCACGAATTGCGGGACATGTCTTGATATCGGCTGCTCGCCGCTCGTTCAGGATGAGGATTGTGTGAGCATCAACGAAGCGATGTGCACCGGTTGCGGCCTCTGTGTGCAGGTCTGTCCCGCCGGGGCGATCACACGGGAAGAAGAATAATAACTCCATAGGAGAGTGAGCGTGAAAAAAATAGACTATTTGCTGGCCGGGGTTGGCGGCCAGGGGACCATTCTGGCGAGCAGAATCCTGGCAAGCGCCGGCCTGGAGATGGGTTATGATGTAAAGACCGCCGAGGTTCACGGCATGGCGCAGCGCGGCGGCAGCGTCGAGAGCCATGTACGATGGGGAGAAAAGGTGCATTCACCGCTTGTGGAGCATGGCATGGCGGATTACCTGATCGGTTTTGAAATGCTCGAGGCCGCCCGCTGGCTCACCTATCTGAATAAAAACTCGGTCACTCTCATCAACCGTTTTCGCATCCCGCCGCCTCTTGTAAACCTGGGGAAAGCGAGTTATCCTTCAGAGAAAGAAATAGAGAACCTGCTCCAATCGAGAGGTGGTACGGTGAAATGGCTGAACGCCACCGACGTGGCCGAGGATGCGGGCAATCCGGCCATGTCGGGGGTGGTCCTGCTTGGCGCCCTGTCCAACTTGGTGGGCGGCGACCAGGAGATTTGGCTGCAGGTGATAAAGCGCCTGGTTCCCGCGCGATTCGTGGACATGAACCAAAAGGCCTTCCTCGCGGGCAGGGACGCCGGCCGGGATTAGTCGTCTCTTGGAGAAATGGAGAAGATATGCCCGGGGAAAAAGAGAGACAGGATTTTCGGTCGACGGGGAAACTGAAGCAGCTCATGGCGGCCCATTTTCATGAGTTGGCCGATGCATCGATGACCGGCGGCAGGAAAATTGCCTGGTGTACCAGTGTGGGGCCCGTCGAGCTGCTTCGGGGCATGGGTTTTCTGGTCTATTTTCCCGAGAATCACGCCGCCATGCTGGGGGCTTCCCGAACGGCTGCCGAAGCGATCCCCTACGCCAATGCAATCGGTTATTCACCCGATATCTGCTCCTATCTGACTTCGGACATCGGGTCTTTTCTGCGAAAAAAGACGCCCCTGACGGCAGCCTACCAGATTGCTTCCGTACCGAGACCGGATGTGCTCGTATTCAACACCAACCAGTGCCGGGATGTGAAAGATTGGTTTGCCTGGTATGCCCGTGAATTCAAGGCGCCTTTACTGGGCATCCATACCCATCGTGAGCTTGGCGAAATCCGGGAGTATCAGGTCGGCGACATCGCCCGGCAGATAGAGGAGATGGTTCCGGCGTTGGAAGAGGTGTCGGGAGAGAAATTGCGCACGGATCGCCTCGAGGAGACGGTTGCCCTGTCGCGAGAGACCTCGCTGCTGTGGAAGGCCTGCCTGGAAATGAACGCCTTCTTCCCCGCACCGTGGACATTCTTTGATGCGACAATCCACATGGGCCCCGCCGTGGTCGCCCGCGGGACCAGGGAAAGCGCCGGGTATTATGAGACCCTTCTGGAGGAACTCAAGGAGAGGGCAGCCGCTGGTATTGCCACAATAACGGGCGAAAAACACCGGTTATACTGGGAAGGCATGCCCATCTGGGGGAAACTGAGGTCCCTCGCGGAGCAATTCAGCAAGCTGAACGCATCGGTGGTCGCATCCACCTATTGCAATAGCTGGATCTTCGATCAGCTCGATCCGGCCGACCCTTTCGAGAGCATGGCCAGGGCTTATACGGAACTGTTTATCGTCCGGGATGAAGCGTACAAGGAGCAGTACATCAGCCGTTGTCGCGATTTCTATAAATTCGACGGCATTCTTTTTCATGACGCCAAAACCTGTCCCAACAATTCGAACAACCGCTACGGCATGCCGGAGAGGCTGATGAAGCGGTTGGGCATTCCCGCATTGACCATCAACGGCGATCTGAACGATTTGCGATGTTACTCCGAAGAGCAGGCCAGGACCAATATCGAGGCTTTTATGGAACAGCTTGAAGACGCGATCTGAATCCGCCGCGGGCTTCGGCGTAAAACATTTTAGCAGGCTTGACCCTATTTTTAAGGAGGAGGCACATATGTTGACCAAGGCGTTCATCCCCTACCGCGGTTATTACAGCACCCCTTTCTCACGATGGCAGGGGGCGATGGCCAATGAGCATGCCATTGTCCTGGCCGCCGAGACCTCGAAACGGTTTTTCGCGGAAAGGAAATGGGATCCCGGCATGTTTGATTATCTGATCCTGGGGATGACGATCGGCCAGCCTCAATGGTTTTACGGAAGTCCCTGGGCTGCGGCCATGATCGGCGCCGCCTCGATCCCGGGCATGCTCATCAGCCAGGCCTGCACCACTTCGACGACCTGCATTTATCAGGCCGGTGTCGGCGTGGAAACGGGCCTTTACCGGACCGTCTACACCCTGATGACGGATCGCTGTTCCAACGGCCCCCATACGGTCTGGCCCAATCCCCAGGGGCCGGGCGGCGAGGTGATCTCGGAAAATTGGCTGATGGACAATTTCTCGCGAGACCCCTGGGCCAGGGGTCCCATGATCCAGACCGCGGAAAATGTGGCCAGGGAGACCGGTATGAATCGGGAAGAGTGTGACCGGGTGAGCCTGAGGCGTTATGAACAATACCTGGATGCCCTTGCCGACGACCGGGCCTTTCAACGGGGGTATCTCTTCCCCGTGGATGTGAAGGCCGGCAAAAACAAAACCCTCCGGGTGGAAAAGGACGAGGGGATCATGGAAACGACAGCCGCAGGACTGGCCGGTCTGAAACCCGTGATCGCGGAGGGGGTCCATACCTTTGGTTCACAGACCCATCCGGCGGACGGCAATGCTGCCGTCATCGTTACGACCAGGGAACAGGCAAAGGAGCTTAGCGCCGACCCCGCGGTGGAGATTCAGATCCTCTCTTATGGGTACGCCCGGGCGAAAAAGGGCTTCATGGCCATGGCAACCGCCCCCGCCGCCCGGATGGCGCTGGATCGGGCGGGGATCACCGCAGACCAGGCGAAAACGGTGAAAACCCATAACCCTTTTGCTGGAAATGACATCTATCTGGCCAAGGAACTGGGGCTGGATATCAACACGATGAACAATTACGGCAGCACCATCGTTTACGGACATCCCCAGGCCCCTACCGCCGCGCGAAACATTATTGAAGGCATCGAAGAAACGGTGAAGCTGGGAGGGGGATATCTGCTCTGGGCCGGCTGCGCGGCAGGAGACACAGGGGCCGCGCTGGTCATTAAGGTCCGTTAGCCTAAACGCGGCGGCCAATGTTTGTAGGGCTTGCAGAGATGCAATCTTCCATTGACTTTGCCTTGAATTTTCAATAAAGAGATAGAGGCGCCTGCAATGATCGTCTGAATGAGGCAATCAGGGAACAGTGAGAGATACAACCCGACTTCCCTGCCGCCGCCGGTGAGGCGCTTGCAATCTTAGTCGACGACTCCGAAGCAACGCGCCGGAGTGGAAATGCTGATTATGTCTTAAGATACATAAATTACCTGTTGGCCGAAAGGGGGTGAGCTTCGAGGGGGAAAAAGCAGAAACAGCGCGAATCGGTGAAAGCCTCGTGCGTAGGTAATTTCAGACAGCTCTCAAACACGAAAACAACAAAAGGAGGGTAAAAGTGAAGAGAATATGTCTAATTGCGTTAGCAATAGTGGTGGTTGCGAGCATGGTTGTTTTCGGCTGGGCAGAGCCCGCCAGTGCTCGAACGAAGATCCAACTCGATTTCGCTACTTTCTGGCCGGCCGGCGACTTCCAGGCCGCAGTTGGGCACAAGACCTGGATGAAGACCATATCGGATCGCGTCATGGCCGAGACCACCGATTATGAGATCGCCTGGACCGAGTTCTATGGTGTGCATCCGGCGAAGCTATTGGACGGCGTTGAGGCCGGAACCTACAGTGTTGGGACAAGCGGTCCGGGCTATAGTCCCGGCGTATTCCCCCTGTGGGCTGGTCCCGAATACCCAGGCGAAGCTTACAGAAGGAACGCTTACACGATGTCATTGACCATACAGGCCCTTCATGATCAGATGCCCGAGCTTCAGGCGCAATTCGCCCCCACGAAAATGAAGCTGATGCATTTCTGGTCCACTGGGCCGGGTTACTTCCTTATGGTACCGGGTAAAGACATTCGAACACAGGCCGACTTTTCAGGCAAGACAATCAGAGCGGCCAACCCCGCATCAGTGGCGACTGTAGAGGCTCTGGGAGCAAAACCTCTGTTCGCCCCCATGAGTGTGGCACTTGAGAGGTTTCAGGCCAAACTGATCGATGGCATCCTCTGTCCCACTGACACGCCCAAGGGCTTCGGTCTGGGTGCATACGTGCGGCATGTTATTTCCGCTCCATTCAGCTACCACTTCGTGTTCTTTAAGGTAATGAACCGGGCTGCTTATGATCGCTTGCCGGCAAGCGTGAAAAAGATCTTTGATGAGGTCAACGCTGTCTGGCCTGCATACTACGGTCAGTTGAGGACATGGGGTGAGGCAGATGGATTAGAGTACATGAAAAAGCTTCAGGGGTACTCCTACTTCGACCCGCGCGCAGAGAATCCGGCTGAATATACTAAATGGGTTGGCGCAACAACTGGTCTCATCGACAAATGGATTGGCAATGACGCCAAGAAAAAGGCCGTGTGGAATAAGTTCCTCGAACTGGATAAATACTATAACACGACACCCCAGTATTCTACCTGGAAACACAGCTGGCCGACTCAGCCGGCGCCGCCCACTGGGAAAAAATAGGGTAATCAACGTGGATTTGGCTTGATATCAGTCAAAGTACGGTAGGGAAGTTGGGGTACCGCCGGGTTTCTCCCCGTCCCGGTACCCCAACTCTTTTGCAAAAAAATCTGATTGATCGCTTACAACAAAAGACCCGGGAGTGCGTATGAATGCTTTC
>MICN01000130.1 GCA_001829875.1 Syntrophus sp. GWC2_56_31 | reverse complement strand
CAACCATGACCATCTTCCGGTTTCAATCCGGAATCTTGGGCTACCTGGGATCGAATTATTGCTCCCCCAAGGCAAACTTTATCCATGTGTATGGCACCAAAGCGAACCTCCTGTGTAACGTGACCCTGCCGAATGTGCCCTTCGCCGAATATCTCAAGATGTGGCCGTCTGCGGACCGATTCACGCAGCTGGTGATGTCGGATCTGAAGGGAATGGGAGGAAAAGAGATCCCCCTGCCCGTCGGAGACGCCATCCTTGAGGAGGTGGACGAGTTTGCCGATTGTATCCGGACCGGCGCCAAACCGGAAACCGACGGACAATCCGCATTGGCTGCCCTGGCCTTGATAAGGGCGGCCATCGAGTCGGCCCAGACCGGCGAACAGGTGTCGTTGAAAGCACAGGAAGGTTAAGACAATAACCGCTATCTTAGATAAAAGGAGAACGACCATGAAGACCCTGACGCTTTCCGAAGCAAATCAGATCGCAGACAAGGCCCTGGAAAAAGGGAGGGAGCTCAACTTTGCGCCTTTGACCGTCATTGTTCTTGACGCGGGGGGGCATACCAAGGTGTTGAAGCGCGAGGACGGATGCTCGCTGTTGCGTCCCGAGATCGCGATGGGGAAGGCATGGGGGACTTTGGGGATGGGATTCGGCGGCCGCGAACTCGCGAGGCGAGGTGCAAAGATGCCCGGGTTTTTCAGCGCGCTTTCAGACATGTCCGGCGGACGCATGGTCCCGGTACCGGGCGGCGTACTGATCAGATCCGAGGCGGGTGAGATTCTCGGGTCGGTAGGGATCTCGGGGGATACCTCCGATAACGATGAAACCTGCGCCGTCTATGGCATCCGTGCCGCAAACCTGACCCCGGATACGGGTGATTAAAATGTTCTTGACATACAATACCGTCTCCCTTATTCTCAACCGGAGAAAAGGTAAGGTCTTGGTAATTTAAGTGAAATATTCCTAAACATGAAGGAGGTTGACGACAAATGCAGTACGGACAATATGCAGTAGATTATGAACAGCGCCCCTATAACCCCGAGCGCATGCGGAAAGAGCGGTGGGCAAAAGCTCAGGCGGGGATGAAAAAGTGGGGTCTGGGCGCGTTGATTTTGTACGATTACGACTATCACCGCTACATGGGCTATTACACCTTCCACCAGTATGCACGCCGCCGGTTGGGCACCTATGTTCTCGTGGTTCAGGGCGAGGAGATCCCCTATGTGAATACCGACAAGTATCCGAATGCCTGGGAAGAGCTCCGCATGCCCTGGTTCAAGGACCATTATGCCTTGAAGTCGGCCCGTCCCTACCAGCTCTGCAACGGCCTGCCCGAGCACCCCGAGTACATGGCTCAGTCCTTCCAGCGGAACGTCGACGACATCGTGCCGATCTTGAAGAAGCATGGCGTCGCCGACATGCCGATCGGCATCGACGTCGTCAGCCCCACCATGATGGACGTCCTCACCAAGGGCGGCATCAAGATCGTCGACGGCAACAACTGCATGGTCGACATCATCACCGAAAAAACCGAGGACGAGATCTTCTGCCTGCGCATGGCCGGCGCCATAACCGAAGCGGCCCACTGGGATGTCTGCCGCGCCCTGCGCCCCGGCATGACGGAGCTGGAGATCGCCGGCATCGCCGCCAACAGCTGCTTCAAGCACGGCGCCGAAGAGCTCGAGGGACCAAGCTTCGTGGTCTGCACCGGTGAGCGGTCCGGTTACGGCGTACCCAATATGCCTACCGACCGGCGGGTCCGGCCGGGCGACTTCGTGGTCATCGACATCAACGGCGTGAGCTTCAACGGGTACCGGACCTGCTACTACCGGACCTACCTCTGCGGCGACAAGCCCACCCAGTTCCAGAAAGAGGTTTACAAGGCCGCATATGACGGCCTGATGGCCATGCAGAGTGTCATCAAGGTGGGTAACACGACGAAGGATGTCCAGACGGAATGGCTGAAGCTGGGCGACTTCCCCGGCGGCTGGGGCCGCGAGCACAAGTTCCCCGAGCCTGGCCGCTACTACTTCGGCTCCGGCGGCCATCCCATCGGCATGCGTTCCGGCGACCCCGGCTACACGCTCCTCGGCGCCGGCGAGATCTTCGGCAACTTTCCCGGCGGTTCGATCAAGAAGAACTACACTTTCGCCGTCGAGGTCTGCTGCGCGACCTGGGACGGGACGAAGTGGATGAAGGACGGCGTGAAAATAGAGAACTGCGGTTTCATCAACCAGGACGGCGTCTGGGAGTCCTTCTATCGGTTCCCCGCGAAGGACATCATCGTCTGTGGATTACCCGGTGAATACTACCCGACCACGTAAGACAAAAAAAATCCTCACCCCTGCTCACAGGGGTGAGGATTTTTTCACTCTGCTCGCATCATCTTTTAATTCACGGCAACTTGAGCCTTTTTCAGAACCTCCGATAGCGAACAGCCTTTTTCACCCGTTGCAATGCCGAACGACAGTTTCAGTGGCGCCTTATGCACATGCTTATTGTGCGCTTCGAGGGCGTCCGCGAGCCGCTTGATGACCTTCTCCCCTGTTGATCTATCGGCAAGGGGCAGGAGGGCTGCAAATTCATCGCCGCCGGTCCTCGCCACGACATCTTCTGTACGGAACGCCTTGAGAACCTTGGCCGCTTGTTTCAGCAGTTCATTTCCCGCCGCGATGCCGTCGCGATTGTTGATTGCCTGCAGGTCGTCAACCCGTATTGCAGCCACACTGATCGGGAATTGCCTGCCGTTCTCACGCCGCGACATCTCCTCTTCAAAATAGGTCCGGTTATAGAGGCCGGTCAGCACATCATGAAAGCTCAGATACCAGAGTTTCTCTTCCGTCTCCCGAAAATCGCTGATATCAACCGCCAGGCAGATCACGCCGATGATTATTCCCTGTTCGTCCCGATAGGGCACCCGGTCGTTCTGAATCCATCGCCTCCCGCGAACAGAGGGCAGGGTCTCTATAAACCCCCGTTTCGAATGGCCCGTACTCATGACATACTCGCTGACCTCGAAAAAGGGAGAAAGCTGTTCCGCCGGCAGATTCGGAAACAGTTCTGTCATCGTTTTCCCGATGATCTCCTCCATAGATAATCCGAGAGATTTACAGAACGCCCGATTTACCCTGATAAAGCGGTGATCCCTGTCCGTATAGAAAACGCTGGTCGGTATGGAATTCAAGACAACCTGCAGGTCGCCGCGGGACCGTTGCAATTCCTCGTCAATACGTTTGCGCAGGCTGATGTCGCGAAGCATTCCATGGATGGCCACCCCCCACTTGTAAGGGATGAACAGGATAAATGTCTCACATTCGATTCTTGATCCATCCTTCTTCACACCGGTATATTCATACTCCTGCGCCGCGAAGTCGCCGCGATATCCCTCCTTAAGCCTCTCGCTGATGAATGGTCGGCTTTCCGGCGCCACCAATGTCATCGGATCGAATCCGGGAACGCAGACTTCTTCGGGCGTCATGCCGAACAGCTCGGCAAACTTCTGACTGACGAATTCGTATTTCCTGTCGAATATCACATAAATAGCCTCATTCATGTATTCCACTTGCGGGAAGTATCGGCTCATCCTTTCGCTGAAGTCCCGCTGCGCCTGGTCGGAAGAGTCCCTTTCGATCGTCTCAAGCTCGGAGATCCGTGCCTGTAAGGCAACCATCTCATCAATAAGTTGTTTCTTGGTTTTTCTTATCGCCTTCATGTTTTTCAGCCTCCTTCTTCAATCATGGCGATGGTTGTCTGAAAAAAACGCTTTGAGGCTTTTTCTATAATAGTGTCAGCATTTAGTATTGGCATTACGAGTGTTTGTCAAGGATTTTTTTAACTTTTCTCATACATTTCAAGATTTTGAAGAATCATCGCTGAGAAATATTTTGGAACATACTTCAGGAAATGTCTTGACAGTGGGAAGATTTTTCATTTGAATAGAACAGTGATATCGAAACGAATCATGAATCTGACCTTTGGATATATCAACCAATTGAGCGATAGGAATCCCCGGTTATTGTGGTTGATCTGCCTTATCCTCCTGGTCATCCTCCTCGTAGCGGGACTTTGGCCTTTCAATTTTAACGCCAGGAATAAGGTGACCTGGTTAAAATCTCAAAACGGAGTACATTTTTACGGACAGGGGATCATTGTCGGCCCCGATATCCGGAACCAGGGGCAAACGTCACCTTTCTCCGAGAAATCAATCACCCTGGAAATCTGGCTTCGTCCTCTCTTGGAAACGACCAATCTTCCCAATATCCTGACCCTCTTCGACGGGAAATCGCCCGAACTCTTTCTTGTGGGCCAGTGGAAATCCCACCTGGTCATTCGGAGCAGGTGGGAAGACCCGGTCGCACGAATACGAGATAAGCCCTACCGCGAAATCGGTTTTCAAAACGGCCTATTGAAAAATCAGGATACTTTTATCACTATCACCTCAGGGACTGGAGGGACCGCCGTCTATGTCAATGGAAAAAGGATACGGACCTATGCGAATTACAATATGCTCGCCGATGTTTCAGAAAAACCCCTACGTTTTATCCTCGGCAATTCTGCGACAGGGGAAAGCTTCTGGATTGGAAATCTCATGGGATTTGCGGTGTACAATCGGGTGCTGAGCGCCACTCAGATTTTTAAAAGTCATCAGGCGTGGACAGGAGAAGCCCCTCCTTTTGTTCCAGCCGATGATAGATGTCTGGGAATGTATCGCTTCGACGAAAGAAAGGGCGCAACGATACACAATATGGCCGCTTCCAACGACACACTCTTCATCCCGGAAGTATTCGAACCCGTACAAAGAAGATTCCTTGCCTCGCTCCGACAGGGCTTCCGGTGGAATTACTCTTATGTCCAAGATGTCATTATCAATGTGATCGGATTCATCCCCTTCGGATTCTCCTTATCCGCCTTGTTGCTCAAGACCATCCGTCCGAGGAGATTATCGACTTGTTTTGCCGTCGTCGTTCTCGGCGTGGGCCTCAGTCTGGCCATCGAGGTTAGCCAGGCGTACCTCCCATCGAGAGACTCCTCGATGACAGACGTGGTGATGAATGCAATCGGTACGATTCTAGGCGTTGCTATTTATCAAATCAATAAAACATGAACATCGACAGGAAAGTATAAAAAATAAAAAGGCAGGGCCAAATCAGGGCTCTGCCTTTTTGCTATTTTACACACAAGGATTACGGCAAATCGATCATTCTTTTGGCATATCGAACTTCTCCATCAGGTCATAGAGTGTGGGTCGGCTGATGCCGAGCTCCATGGCGACCTTTGTCATGTTCCCGTTGTTGCGGAAGATGGCTTTCGTGAGCAGCTCCTTTTCGAGGGCTTCGCGAGCTTCCTTGAGCCCCATATTTTCGTATTTCCCTCGGGGTGTCTCCATCTCCAGATCCGCCGGAGTGATGTTCACCCCTTCGGCCATGATCACGGCGCGTTTTATGCGGTTCTCCAGCTCACGGACGTTTCCCGGCCAGGCGCATTGGGCGAGGGCTTCAATCGCCTGGTCGCTGAATCCTCTGATTTTCTTCCTGCCTTCATCGGCATAGCGTTCCAGGAAGGTCTTGGCAATCAGGATGATGTCCCCTTCCCTTTCTCTGAGCGGAGGCAGGGAGATCAGGATAACCCCCAGACGAAAGTAGAGATCCTCCCTGAAGCTCCCCTCTTTCATCGCCTCCTTGAGATCGCGGTTGGTGGCCGCAATGACCCGGGTATCCACCTCGATCTGTTCCCGTCCGCCGACCCGCTCGATCACTCGCTCCTGGAGAAAGCGCAGCAGCTTGACCTGGAGGGAGATCGGAAGCTCGCCGATCTCATCGAGAAAAAGGGTCCCCCCTTGGGCCATTTCGAAGCGCCCTTTGCGCTGGATGTGCGCCCCGGTGAACGCCCCTTTCTCATGACCGAAGAGCTCGCTCTCCAGGAGGTTTTCGGGAATGGCGCCGCAGTTGATCACGATAAATGGATTGTTCGGACGTACACTGAGCCGGTGCATAGCGCAGGCCACGAGCTCCTTGCCGGTGCCGCTTTCTCCCGTTATCAGGACGGGGGCGTCCGTGGTCGCCACCTTGCGGATGACGGCGAAGACCTCCTGCATCTTAGTGCAGGTTCCCAGCATCCCCTCGAAGGTACCGCCGCTAAGCCGCTGCTGCAGCGCCCGCTGCTCCCTCTCGATCTGGGAGAGATGAAAGGCGCGGCGGAGAACGACCTTGAGCTCATCGATCTGGATCGGTTTGTAGAAGAAGTCGTAGGCCCCTTTTTCTACGGCGCGCAGGGCATTCTCCTTTTCGCCGCGCCCCGTGATGATAATCACCTTGGCCTGTTGATACTCGGTGAGGATCTGATCCAGGGCGGCAAATCCCTCCTCGACGCCCGCCGGCAGCGGAGGGAGACCGAGATCGAGGGTCACCACCGCGGGTCTTTCCTTCGTCATCACGGTCGCGGCGCTTAACCGGTCTTCAGCCAGAAGGATCTCATAATCCTGGGCCAGCGCCCACTTCATCTGCGTCCGCAGATCCTCGTCGTCATCGACGATCAGAAGCTTCTGTTTTTTCATCATTTTACCTGCAACTAATTTTAGTTTTTCAGATTGCCTTTATTTCTGGTCTCTGCTATCTTGCTACCCCAAGGGGCATCCATGAGCAAACATGACAAGCTGATAAAGCGATTTCTTGCGCATCCCATTGACTTCACATGGGATGAAATGACTGCTCTGTTGATGGGCTTCGGATATATCGGGGTCAAGGCAGGGAAAACCGGAGGATCGCGCGTTCGTTTCGACCATCGGACATCAGATCCGATCATCCTACATAGACCGCACCCCGCACCGACATTGAAACGATACCAGATTGAACAGGTAGAAGAAATTTTAAAGAGGGGGAATCTCCTATGAAAGACATGATGGAATACAATGGCTATTTCGGGTCCGTCCATTACAACGATGATGATAAGGTTTTCTACGGAAAACTGGAGTTCATTCGCACCTTGGTAAGCTATGAGGGAACGGATGTTGTTTCATTGCGAGCGGCCTTCGAAGAAGCCGTAGACGATTATCTCGAATTCTGCAAAGAGACGGACAGGCAACCTGAAAAACCATTCAAAGGCTCCTTCAATCTTCGCCTTGATCCCGAGCTCCACAAGCGCCTTGTTAGCAATGCCATGAGTGAGGGGAAGACTTTGAACACCTTCGTTAAAGACCTGCTGCAACGGGCCGTTTCCGAGACGCACGCCTGAGCGGTATTTTTCCTACTTCACCGGCAGCAGAACTTTGAAGGTCGTCCCCCTGCCTTCTTCGCTTTCCACCTCGATCCGGCCGCCATGGGCCTCGACGATAGTCTTGCAGTGATACAGCCCGATCCCCATTCCCTGTTTTTTTGTTGTCTGGAAAGGGCGGAAAAGAGACTTCTCGATAAATTCCCTGGATATGCCGCGGCCGTTATCACGGACCGATATCTCCACCCGGTTATCCTTATGGCTCGTCGAAACAGCAATCTCTCCAGCCTGCCCCAGGGCATCGGATGCATTCAGCAGGAGATTTTCAATGACCTTGCGAATCTGCTCGCGGTCTATCCATAGGGGCGGCACAGGTTCAAGATTCAGCGACACGGTCACCTTGGCATAATTCTTTACATCGGCAACGGTCGCCTCGATCAGCTCATGCACGCTGGTCTCTTTAAACACCACTTCCAGCTTCTGGCTCAGAAGGGAAAGACGGCTGCTCATGGCGTTGATCTTGTCGACGCTCTGGGAGATCGTCCTGAGGGCGTCGGCGCGGAACTCGGGATTGTCCATGTAAACGGGCAGGTTCTGTGTGACCAGAGAGAGCTTTGAGGCCAGATTCTTCAAATCGTGCATGAAGAAGGCGGACATGGATTGGAACGCCTCAAGCTCCTTTGCCTGTCTGAGTTGTTCCGAGAGTCTCATGTTCAGCAGGCCCGCTGCCGCTTGATCGGCAATGTTTTTAACGAGCTCGGATTCCTCGAAAGAGAGGGGCTCATAAAACACCTTCTCGCTCAGTGTCATGATTCCGATAAGCTGGCCGGCGGCATTCAGGGGCACACAGTAGCGTATCCGGGATTCCTTCGTGTCTTTAAAGGCATGAATCCGCTTAAGATCGGCCGCCCAGTCATCCTCTATCCCAAGCAGATCGACCGGCATGGTCTGAGCGGCCATTGCCTGGATCAGACATGTGCTCCCCTGGCCGAAAAGCTTCAATTCCGCAACCTGATTATCGGTAAACACCGTCGACCCCCCGAAAGTGAGCCTCTCCTGTTTTTCATCCACGAGCCAGATGCTGACCGAGAGTATTTCCAGCGTTTCCGAGACCATCTTGACGATAATATCAGATAGATCCCGTGTCTGCGTCACGGAGGTGGTCCTGGTGGTAAAACCCTCCCATATCTTTTGGTAGTCGTACTGTGGGCGTTTGAAATGCCGGCTGATGAAACGTTTCCGCTTCATCCGGAGCCTGTCGGAAAGAAGGATAACGGCCATTCCAATCATCGCCAGAAAGATAAGAAATATGGTAACATGGATATTTCCGATCCATCCGAATCGGATAGAAAGCCACGAAACGACCCCAACAGCGATGAAGTAGACCCCGACAATGAGCAATGTCAGGGAGCTGTAAAGAAATTGATGAGAGAGCTGGATACCGATACTGAGAGGCTTTCCCCGAAAGAGGGAAAGAAGGATAAGAATATCCCCTACAAGAAGGGCCCCTATCTCGACAATATCCAGACCGGTGTTGACGCCGTTGAAAAGAACGGTCTGACTGTCGGTGAACAGGTGAACCGCGAAGATCCCCCCGATGCCAAGGAACATGAACTTCGTCTGCCAGCGCATATGGCCGGTGGCATGGCGGAATGTCCGCTCCAGGTTCATGAGGATCATCACCGCTAAGATGATCCACAGCAAGTGCCAGAGATAGCCGGACCACCCGATCCGAAGAAACTGCATCGATGTTTCCACCGGAATCGGCGGCCCCGCAAAGAAGCCATCGCTGAAAAGGATTACCAGGGTGACAGGCAGCACTAAGGACGGGATCAGGACCCATTTCCATCGCGATATCTGCTCCGGATAATTAATCCGGGCAAAACTGACGCTGAAGAGGAGCCAGAGCGCCGGCACGAAGGAAGCGAGCAGGAACTGGAATCGCCGCCAATACAGAAATTCATCCGCCGACGGTCCCAGGTTGGCGAGCCCGCTAATCCCCGCATCGAGGGCAAACAGCACCATCCCGGCAGCAAAGACACGGTGAACAAAGGAGCGCGGCTCCCGCCACAGCGCCATGACGCCAATCCCCGCCGTCACTGTCGCCGCAAAAAGTGATATCTCGACGCTATATTGCATCTATTTCCATAACTCTAAGGAGGAGGATCATTACGGCCCAGTCCGTCTCTCATCTCTCGTTACTCGTGACTATTCGCCCGTCACCTTCTCTCCCCTTCGTTCCTCCGATTTCCTCAGGAAGTAAAGTATAGGCGCCATCAGTGTCAGAGCCAGGATAAAAAAGAGAATACCCCCGTCCCGGTGGAGGCTGCTGCTGGTTAACCACCGCGGATCCCAATAGGTGCCCATCAGCGTCAGGATCAGGATACGGATCCCGTTCTTGAACATCGTAACGGGGATAATTAGAACCGCCAGGATGACCTTCTTCCACCCGGTCTCCAGAAACAGATGCCCCGCCAGGATTGCCGTAATCAGGAGCGCCAGACTCGACCGTATCCCGCTGCACTCTTTGGCGACTTCGATACTCATGCCCGGCAGGTGAAAGACGAACCCTTCCCTCAGGAAGGGAACACCGGTTGCCAGGAACAGCATATGTGTAAATTCCGTGGACCCTACCTGTAAAAAGTAAACGATCCCATCCATGAGTGCACTCGGGATGGGAATCATGAAGGTCAGAAACAGAAGCGGGAAAAGCGCCGCCTTGAAGGCAGGCGACCCGTATGCAACGATGAATCCCCCGTTAATGAACACCACTACCGCGAGCGCGACGATCGCCGTTAAATCGTTCTGGTTTGAGCCCGCCCCTACACCTCGCCCGACGAAATAG
>MICN01000129.1:18075-19083 GCA_001829875.1 Syntrophus sp. GWC2_56_31 | reverse complement strand
TCGGGAATTTCGATGATTTGACCGGGGGCACGATTCGTGCAGCTCGCGTTGTCGATGGGGATAGGGGGCACAATAAAAAAGGTTTCTTTGTTTAGTGATGAATGATGATTATTAAGGACCAACATTACTGGTTATACAAACTCGCGACGTTGCGAATTGACCGGGCGCGCGGAAATCCTGCGCCCCACAAGCCGCTCCTCTTGTTGGTTATTCTGGAAATGGTGGAAAAGGGTGAGATCACGAGCCGTGAAGTTACCCTTTCGCCTGATCTGGCATTCAGATTCAGTGTATTTTGGTCTATTGTGGCACAGCGGCGCAATCAACCGCCAGAAGTCCGCTTACCATTTCACCACCTTGGATCATCCGGAATATGGCAACCGATGACGGCGGACTACAAACCTTCGCCCGACAAGAAAATGACTTTAATAATCAGAATGGACGAGACGTTCTTTCACTGTCTTCAGGATTATAAATTTCGCGACCGGGCACGAAGGACACTGATCGAAACTGAACCGTATTTCCAACCGGAAGAAAAAATTGCACTATACAGCATGCTCCAGATGAAACCAGCTGCGTCTGAAATTCAGGAAGACAAAGAACTTTACAAAGTAAGCGTTCAAACAGGCCGTGATGCCCGCTTCCGTATTGAGGTGGTCGTTATTGCTTACAAACACAACTGTGCGCTAACGGGTTACCGGATGACTACCCTTGAGATGGAAAGTATCGTTGATGCCGCGCATATTCATCAATTCCATGATTCCCGAAACAATGATCCCTGCAACGGAATGGCCCTAACGAAGAACGCCCATTGGCAGTTTGATCGTGGCCTCTGGTCGTTGAATAATGATTATCGTGTACTTGTAAACAGAGAAAAATTCACAGAGGAAGGGATACCTGGACAGCGCCTCTCGGACTTTGAAGGACGAAGAATCTTTCTGCCAGACGACCCGCGGTATTGGCCAGAACAACACTATCTGGAGTGGCATCGCAAGCGGCACGGCTTCCCGA
>MICN01000129.1:0-18029 GCA_001829875.1 Syntrophus sp. GWC2_56_31 | reverse complement strand
ATGTTGTCTGTATAATCCCGGAGAATTCGTTTGACAATTTCCGTTTTTTGTTCGCCGTCAGCTTCTTCGATCCGCAGTATCATCACCCCGGCGTGAGCTTTACCGGAATGATAGACCAATTCGCCGAAATCCTTATCCATCGTTATGACCATCCGCATCTCGGAGGCGGCGATATTTAGAATATCGATATCTCTGGCGGACGGATCGATCTCCCTTACCGTGCGGACGTCATATCCGTTTTCAATGAGCCACTGCTCAACTTTTCTGCCCACACCGACATCGATCAGAAATTTCATGTTGCTCATCGATTCATGAATTCATCCGGCCTGAATGGCGAATACCTTTTCATCGCTGACAATTTCCGATGCATAGAGAAGCGCCGCTTGCAGATCCGCCATTTCCAATTCGGGATAATCTTCCAATAGCGCATCCATCGTTATGCCGCCGGCCAGGGACTTCAATATCTGCTCGATGGTGATCCTCATCCCCCGGATGGTAGGTTTTCCGACCATGACCCCGGGATCAATCGTAATTCTCCCCAATAGCTCTTCCCTGTTCATTCCCTCACATCCTTTCCATCAAGCATTTTACTTCATTATAGAGCATCTAAATCGATCCAATGAATGGAAACCGTTTCTTCCAGTTGCCTGAACTCCGGATCTCCGGTCACGAGGATCGCATTGAGTTTTATGGACAAGGCGGCGGCAAAACAATCCGCGTACGCGATCCGATAGGAGCCTTTAAGTTTCGCCGCTTCACGGGTCAATGCCTGATCCGCATCGACCAGCTCGATAGGGTACTTCTCGAACTGGGAGAGGATTGTTTCCGCCTCCACAAGGCCCTGTTCCCGCATCACCGAATAGTACATTTCCCCCCAGTTGACGACGGACATATACCCTTTTGCCCGGTTGGCCAGAAGTTCCCGGAGCAGGGAGGCGACGGCCTGGGCGCCCGGCTCGTTCTCAAAAAAGGCGATCATCGCGTAGCTATCCAGGACGTACCGCTTCACCGCTGCGCCTCCGCTTTCCGGTCTTCAGCCAGCGCCTTCAGGACGCGCCCCCCAGATTTCAGGATTCCCCGTCCCGACTCCACAGCATCCGACTGCACCGGCTCGACGAGGATGCGGTTTCCCTCCTCGTAAATGCGGAGCTGCGTACCCCTAACGATGGAGAGCTTTTTCCGGATCGACGCCGGGATGAGAATCTGTCCCTTAACCGTGGCTTTGACGATCGTCATCGAATCACTCCCGTAATACTTATTTTAGTGTAAGTGTATTACCTTTTTTGTATCAAGTCAAGAAACGTTGAGGGCAACAATTCCTCTTGACAGTGCTTCCCTTTTTCGGTATCTATCCATCAAATGATTGAATCACAGGCTGGAAGGCGCCTATGACCACCCCCCTCGAAAAAGCCCGCAAAGACCCCGAGTCGATGAAGGCCCGCATCCTCGACGTCGCCCGCCGAATTTTCGGTCAGTACGGTTTTCACGGCACGACGACCCGGATGATCGCCCGGGAGGTGGGGATCGACATCTCCACCCTCCACTATCACTGGGGGGGAAAGAAGGACCTCTACGAATCCGTTGTGGTCGACATCAACAAGGACCTCCGGCAGAAGCTTGTCGAGGTGGAGAAGGTGATCCATGCCCTGCCCTTGAACGAGCGCCTCGACATCTCGATCGACCTGACGACCGACTACCTCTTCGAGCACCCGGAAATCTCCAACCTGATCCTCCTGCGCTATTTCGGCAAGACCCGCTCCGAGGGAAACTTCGACTCCATCATTCCCGAATTCACCGCCGACATCGCCCGCTCCATGGGTCTCGCCCGGGACAAGAAGAACGTTCCACCCGAGACCATGATGAAGGTCCTGGCGGTGATGAACTCGATCCATAACTTTATATCCGGCGAGAACTTTTTTCGCCCGATGGTGAAGGCGGAAAGGGAGAGGTACATCGCCCTGGTGAAAGCGACCCTGAAGTTCATCCACATTCCGGCCTTCACTCAGAACGAAGCGAAATATAACCGTCTGTCATGCCGTCTGTCATGATGGATAAGGAGGGTACGAATGGCACTCAACATGGATGCAATCGGCAAAAAGATCGGCCCCCTGAAGAAGGACTATGGCTGGAAGGACGTGGTCCTCTACGCGATCGGCGTGGGGGCCGGATTCGACGATCTGGATTACACCTATGAGAAGAATCTCAAGGTGATCCCCAGCTTCTCCATCGCGGCGATCTTCGATTTCCTCGGTCATCTCGGCGTCGCCTCGAACCTGAACATCGCGGGACTGCTGCACGGGGAACAGGAGCTGATCTTCCACAACCCTATTCCCACCTCGGGGACTCTGAGCACGGAGGGGAAGATCACCCACTACTACGACAAGGGGGAAAAAGGCGCGCTGATCGTGGGCGAGACCGAAACGGTCCACTCGAACGGGAAGAAGCTCTTTACGAACATCATCACGATATTCGCACGCCTCGACGGCAATTTCGGCGGACCGGCCGCCCCTCCGAACATCGTCGAGTTCCCCGACCGGCCACCCGATTTTTCGGTGGACGCCGCCCCCTCGCCCGATCAGCCGCTGATCTACCGGCTCTCCGGCGACATGTTCCAGCTCCATGTCGATAGCGAATTTGCGCGAATGGTCGGCTTCGAAAAACCGATCATGCACGGGCTGTGCACCCACGGCTTCGCCTGCCGCGCCCTGATGGCGAGCCTCACACCGGGGCGGCCGGAACTGGTCCGGCGCCTCGCCTGCCGCTTTTCTAAGCCCCTCTATCCCGGCGATCCGATCCGGACCCTGATCTGGAAGGTCGCCGAGGGGAAGGCGCTGTGGCGGACGGTCAATACCCGCAACGGGGAGACGGTCATCGACAACGGCGTCTTCGAATACGGCGAGATCCCCAGGGACGAGATCCGGTTCGACCAGAGAGTGGCGATCGTCACCGGCGCGGGCGGCGGTCTCGGGCGGGTCTACGCCCTGGAGCTTGCGAAGCGGGGCGCGAAGGTCGTCGTGAACGACCTCGGCGGCGCCAGGGACGGTTCGGGGGAAGGATCGCAGAGCCCAGCCCAGAAGGTCGTGGAGGAGATCAAGGCCCTGGGCGGGGAAGCGGTGGCGAACTTCGACACCGTGACCACACCCGAGGGAGGAGAGCGGATCGTAAAGGCCGCCCTCGACGCCTTCGGGACGGTGGATATCCTCATCAACAACGCCGGGATCCTCCGGGACAAAAGCCTCCTTAAGATGGAACCGGAGACCTGGCAGGCGGTCCTCGACGTCCACCTGAACGGCGCCTACCACGTGACAAAACCGGCCTTCGCCGTCATGAAGGAGAAAGGGTACGGCCGGATCGTCATGACGACCTCCGCTGCCGGCCTTTATGGGAATTTCGGCCAGACGAACTACAGCGCCGCCAAAATGGGCCTTGTGGGCCTCATGAACACATTGCAGCTCGAGGGCGCCAAGTACGACATCAAGGTCAACACGGTCGCCCCAATCGCCGCCTCAAGGCTCATGGCGGACATCATCCCCGCCGAAGTCCTCGATAAGATGAAGCCGGAGTTCGTCGCGCCGCTCGTCCTTTTCCTCGCGTCGGAGAAGTGCCCCGTGACGGGCCGGATCTACAACGCCGGTGTCGGCTATTACGGCCGGGCCGCGGTGATGACGACCCCCGGCACGGTCATCGGCGACGGGAAGAAAGTCCCGGCACTCGAGGAGGTGGCGGCGGCCTGGGAGAGGATCCGCAGCCTAAAGGGGGCCAGGGAATATGGACAGCTCGGCGATCTGATGGGCGATATGCTTGCCGCCCTCACACCAAAGCAACAGTAGAGGAGGGACATGGTATGATCGGAATCCAATCCTACGGCGCCTACATCCCCCGCCTGAGACTCAGCCGCACGGCGATCTTCCAGGCGATGGGCTGGTTCGCCCCGGCCACCGTCATGGTCGCCCAGGGGGAGCGCTCCATGTGCAACCATGATGAAGACAGCCTGACGATGGCCGTCGCCGCCGCGCGGGACTGTCTGACAGGGATCGACAAGCGGAAGATCGACGGGAGCTATCTCGCGTCAACCACGCTCCCTTTCTCCGACCGCCAGAACGCCGGCATCCTCAAGACGGCCCTGAATCTCAGGGACGACATGATCACCGCGGATTTCACCTCGTCGCTCCGCGCGGGGACGACGGGGCTCCTCACCGCCCTCGAGGTGGTTCAGGGGGGAAACCGCAAGAACATCCTTGTCTCCGCCGCCGACAAGCGGGAGACAAGGCCGGCCTACTTCTACGAGATGTGGTTTGGCGACGGCGCTGCCTCCATTCTCGTCGGGAGCGAGGAGGTCATCGCCGAGTTCAAGGGCTCCTATACCGTTTCCTATGACTTCGTCGACCACTATCGTGGCACGGGGAAGGCTTACGACTACATGTGGGAGGAGCGCTGGCTCAGGGAGGAGGCCTACTCGAAATTCATCCCCGAGGCGGTGGGGGGCCTCATGAAGAAGATCGGCATCACGATGAACGACGTCCAGAAGGTCGTCTTTCCCTGCCTCTTCAAGGCGGAACACAAGGCGATCGCCAGGCTGCTGGGCGCCGCCCCGGAGAAGGTGCCCAATAAGATTATAGACCAGATGCACGAGGTGTGCGGGGAGACGGGAACGGCCCATCCCCTGTTGATGCTCGTCGCGGCCTTAGAGCAGGCGAAGCCCGGCGACGGGATCCTCCTCGCCGGATTCGGCCAGGGGTGCGACGCCCTCTACTTCAAGGCGACGGAGGCGATTACGAAGCTGGTCCCCCGCGCCGGTTTCAAGGGCTCGCTGGAAAACAAGAAGAGCATCGACAATTACATGAAGTTCCTGAAGTTCCGTAACCTGATCGATCCCGAGATGGGGATCCGGGCGGAGGCCCCGACCCAGACGGCGATGACGGTCCTCTGGCGGAAGCGCAAGATGCTCACCGGCCTCGTCGGCGGGCGGTGCCGGGACTGCGGCACCCCCCAGTACCCGCGGATGGACATCTGCGTGAACCCGAAATGCAACCACGTCGACACCCAGGACGACTATGAGTTCGCCGACCGGACGGCCCGGATAAAGACCTTCACGGGCGACCTGCTCGCCGTTTCCGTCGACCCGCCGAACATCTACGGGATGGTCCAGTTCGACGAAGGGGGGCGTTTCATGGCCGATTTCACCGATTGCGAACTTTCCGACTGCAAGGTGGGGCTCCCGGTGAAGATGGTCTTCCGGCGGCGGTTCACCGACGACGAGCGGGGCTTCACCGGCTATTTCTGGAAGGCGGTGCCCCAGCCCGGGTCGGCCGTGGCCCTCCCGGAGATCCGATTCGACGGCCGGGTGGCGATCGTCACCGGCGCCGGCGCCGGCCTCGGCAAGGCTTACGCCCTGGAACTGGCCAAGCGGGGGGCGAAGGTGGTCGTAAACGACTACGGCGGTCCCCGCGACGGGGCGGGAGAAGGCTCCAGCGCACCGGCCGATCGGGTGGTGGAGGAGATCAGGGCCGCCGGGGGCGAGGCGGTCGCGAACCACGACAACGTCGCCACCCCCGAGGGGGGCGAAAAGATCGTCCGGAGCGCTATTCAGGCATTTGGCGGGGTGTATATCCTCATCAACAACGCCGGAATTCTCCGCGACAAGAGCTTCTTCAAGATGGATCCGGAGAACTGGCAGGCGGTCCTTTCCGTCCACCTGAACGGCGCGTATAACGTCACCCGGCCCGCCTTTGCCCAGATGCGCGAGAAGGGCTATGGCCGGATCGTCATGACCACCTCCGCCGCAGGTCTTTACGGCAACTTCGGCCAGACGAACTACAGCTCCGCGAAGATGGGCCTGGTCGGTTTCATGAACACGCTCAAACTCGAAGGGGCCAAGTACGACATCAAGGTGAACACGATCGCCCCGATGGCCGCCTCGCGGCTTACCCAGGACGTCATGCCGCCCGACATGTTCCAGCAGTTGAAGCCCGAGTTCGTTGCCGGGATCGTCCTGTACCTCTGCTCCGAGTATTGCGCAGAGACGGGCGAGATCTTCAATGCAGGAGCCGGCTTTTACAGCCGGGCCGCGCTTCTGACCGGTCCGGGGGCAATCCTCGGCGGCGGCGAGAAGATCCCGACGCCGGAGGAGATCCGCGACCAGTGGGCGCGGATCGACAGCCTCGATGGGGCGCGGGTGATCGGCGACGCGAATGCGGCGATCACGTCTTTCCTGACCCCCCCGGCTCCGAAACAGGAAGCCGCAGGAAGCGCAGTGGAGGATACAGGTGCGCCCGGAGGAGGGGCGTCCGGAAGCGGAGCACCGGAGACCTTCGACGTCAAAACGGTCTTCGCGCGAATGCCGGGGGCCTTCCGACCCGAAAAAGCGTCGGGTGTGAGCGTCGTCTTCCAGTTTTCCATCTCCGGCCCGGAAGGCGGCGACTGGGCTGTTGCCGTGAAGGACGGGGCCTGCACTGTCGAGGCGGGCAAGGCGGAGAAGCCCACGACGACGATCAGGATGGCCGACGGGGACTTCCTCCAGCTCATCGCAGGGAAGCTCGACGGGATGCAAGCCTACAGCTCGGGAAAGCTGAAGGTCGAGGGCGACATCATGAAATCCCAGCTCATCGGGAAGCTCTTTGTATTCGGGAAATAGGAGTGGTCGGCCTCGAAGGTGGATTCCTCCGCGCTCAAGATCTTTTTTCGACCCTGGCGCTGCTCGCTTCGCTGCCGGGAAAAAACTCGCGCCTACGGCGCTCAGACAGTTTTCCCGGCGGCCGCTCCGCTGCGTGCGCAGGGTGCCCCGAAAAAATATCGAATTCGCGCCTCCGGAACCCACCTTCGAGGCCGACCAGGTGGTGAGGGGTTTATTCTAATGGGAGTGCTCAACGAGGAGGGATGAATCATGGCTTCTGGAATCAGGGACAAGGTGGCGATTCTCGGGATGGGGTGCAGCCGTTTCGGGGAGCGCTGGAATATGGGGGCGGAGGAGCTTCTGGTCGAGGCCTTTCAGGAGTGTCTTGCCGACGCCGGCATAGAAAAAGATCTAATCGAGGCGGCCTGGTTCGGCCACTGTCTTGAGGAGATCGGCATGGGGAAGTCCGCGACGCCGCTCGGTGTGACCCTGCGCCTTCCCAACCTTCCCATCACGCGAACGGAGAACTTCTGCGCCACGGGGACCGATGCCTTCCGGGGGGCCGTCTACGCGGTGGCCTCCGGGGCCTACGACATCTGCCTCGCCATCGGGGTGGAGAAACTCAAAGACACCGGTTACGGGGGCCTGCCCAGCTCCGGCTCCAGTTTCGGTTCGCTCATCTGGCAGTGGTTCCCCAATGGATCGGCGCCGGGCCTCTTCGCCCAGCTCGCCTCGGCGTACGCCGCGAAATTCCGCGTCTCCGACAAGGATCTGAAGAGGGCGATCTCCCACGTCTCTTGGAAAAGCCATGCCAATGGCGCGCTCAACCCCAAGGCCCATCTGCGCAAAGCGGTGATGCTGGAGCAGATCATGGCCGCGCCGATCATCGCCCACCCGCTGGGGCTTTTCGACTGCTGCGGCGTGAGCGACGGCTCCGCCTGCGCCATCGTGACGACGCCGGAGATCGCCAAATCGCTCGGGAAGAAGGAACTCGTTTCCGTCAAGGCAATCCAGCTTGCCGTCTCCAGCGGTTACGAGGCGGGTTTCAACGAGTGGGACGGGGAGCATTTTGTCACGGCCAGCAAGTGCAGCACGAAAGCCTACGAGGAGGCGGGGATCACCAATCCCCGGGAGGAGATCAGTATGATGGAGCTCCACGACTGCTTCTCGATCACAGAGCTTGTCACCTACGAGGATCTCCATATCTCCGAGAGGGGCCATGCCTGGAAGGACGCCCTCGACGGTTTCTACGACCACGACGGGAAGGTGCCGGCCCAGGTGGACGGGGGGCTCAAGTGCTTCGGCCATCCGATCGGGGCCTCGGGCCTCCGGATGATTTACGAGATGTACCTCCAGCTACTTGGTCGGGCCGGCGAGCGGCAGTTGAAAGATCCGCGCTACGGCCTGACGCACAACCTGGGCGGCTTCCCGCACCAGAATGTTTGCGCCATTTCGATCGTCGGGCGCTATGAGAACTGAGCGAAGGAGTGAGAAGAATGGAAATTCTGCAATACACGGATGAACACCGGATGTTCCGCGATGCGCTGCGGCGATTTCTTGCCAAGGAAGTCACCCCTCACGTCGATCAGTGGGAGGAGGCGGGGATCGTCCCCCGCGAAGCCTGGAGGAAGATGGGCGAGCAGGGCTTCCTCGCGATGAGCGTGCCCGAGGAGTACGGCGGCCTCGGGGCGGATTTCCTTTACTCCGTCATCGTGACCGAAGAGCTGGTCCGGACGAACCACTCGGGGCTTGCCGCGCCTCTCCATACCGACATTATCGTCCCCTATATCGTTTCCTTTGCCACCGAGGAGCAGAAGCACAAATACCTCCCCGGCTGCATCTCCGGCGATATCATCACGGCGATCGCCATGACCGAACCGAACACCGGAAGCGACCTGGCGGCGATCAAGACGACGGCTGTGGAGTCCGGCGACGATGTGATCATCAATGGCCAGAAGACCTTCATCAGCAATGGGATCAACTGCGATCTCCTGGTGCTTGCCGCCCGCGATCCGTCAGAGGAGAACCCCCATGCCGCGGTCGACCTCTTCCTCGTCGAAGCGGCAACCCCCGGCTTCGAGAAGGGAAAGCAAATCAAGAAGGTCGGCTGGCACAGTCAGGACACGGCGGAGCTCTACTTCACCGACTGCCGGATTCCGAAGGCGAACCGCCTCGGCGAGAAAGGATCCGGCTTTCTCAAGCTCATGCTGAAGCTCCAGCAGGAGAGGCTTGTCTGTGCGATCGGCGCCGTGGCGGCTGCCGAATATATGCTCGAGATGACGATCAGGTATTGCAAGGAGAGGACCGCCTTCGGCAGGCCCCTGACCAAGTTCCAAAACACCCAGTTCGAGATTGTGGAGATGGCGACCGAAACGAGGCTGGGGCGGACCTTCATCGATAAGCTGATCGCCGACCACATGGAAGGAAAAGAGATCGTCGTCGACGTCTCGATGGCGAAGTACTGGACGACGGACATGGCCTCCCGCGTGGCCGACCGCTGCATGCAGCTATTCGGCGGCTACGGCTACTGCGAGGAATACCCGATCGCCCGGGCGTGGCGGGATATCCGGGTCACCCGGATCTTCGCCGGGACGAACGAGATCATGAAGACGATCGCCGCCCGGTTTATGGGGCTGTAAGGGGAGGAGGCGTCGCGGCTGCGGGTCTTCGAACTCAGGGAGTACTGGACGACGGCGTAAGTGTACTTTTCTGAGACGTTCTTCCTGCAACGCGTAACAAAATGATACTGCGATAAATCCCCTTGACATACATAACTCCTTTCCGTATCCTCAATTTATACAAAAGCAAATCGATTCAATTCAATTATTAATCATCATGAAAAAGGCGGTTCCGATGAAAAAGGTTGTTCGAAAAAGTGGTCTTCAAGATCTCCAATTACCCAAGCGAGATCTCGCCTTCTGGATGAGCCGTCCTCCGGAAGAACGGGTAGCCGCCGTTGATTTTCTTCGAAAGCAATATTATGGAAGCTCAAAGAGACTTCGAAGAGTTGCTCAAGTTATTCAACGAGTACAAGATTGAATACATCATCGTAGGGGCTTATGCCCTTGCATTTCATGGTGTCCCGCGCTTTACGGGTGATATCGATCTCCTCGTGCATCCATCGCCCGGAAACGCGCATAAGATTTTATCTGCCTTGGCTGATTTTGGTTTTGGCTCCCTGGGGCTGACGGTTGAGGAATTTAAGACCCCGAATTATGTGGTGCAGCTTGGTGTTCCTCCCGTTCGTATCGATATTATCACATCGATAACCGGAGTTTCCTGGGAAGAAGCGGATCAGGGAAAGATACTGGGTTGTTATGGCGTGGTTCCCGTGCACTTTCTGGGTAAAGACCAGTATATAGCCAACAAACGTGCCATAGGCCGAAAGAAGGATCTGGCGGACATCGAAGCCCTTGGTGAGGACTAATCAGGCATATCGCTCATTTCCTCCCTCAAAAAAGATGTTGACTTTCCCCCGAGACAACGGGTATAGGCTGAACCAATCCATTTTTTCATTTGTCTTGACGGACGGACTTGTGACATAGTCTGTTTTGTTTCTGTATTTTTTCTTTCTGTATTAGCGGTGACCCAGTCAACGGAAGTTGTTGCGAGCTCCCGCCGGAGTTTTCCATCGTTCCGGACGAAGTTTGGATTTGTTAAACGGTCTTCAAGGGAATCGTTCTTTGTTATCGACGATTTGGACATTCTAACCAATGAAGGAGGGATAAGTGATGGGAAAGAAGATATGGGTGCTGTTGTTTGTTGTTTTATGGATGCCTTCGCTCAGCCAAGCCGCCTCGGTCGCCGGCGTGACCGATACGGAGGTGACCATAGGGATCACCAACCCCCTTTCCGGCCCGGCGGCGCTCTGGGGGACAACCGGCGTGGCGGCGAAGGCCTGGGCCGATTACATCAACGACAAGGGGGGTGTTCATGGACGGAAGATCAAGGTCATCCTCCGGGACGACGGCTACAACCCGTCGCGGGCACTGGCTAATCTGACGGAGATGAAGGGAAACATATTTGCCGTGGCGGCCCTTTTGGGGACGGCGATCGTCAATACGACGAAGGATTTTTTTGCCGAAAACAAGATTCTTATGATTACGCCTTATGGCGATGTCCGGATCTTTGAAAAGTATCCCAAGGACAAACTGCGCTGGGTTTTCGTCTCCTATCCGGACTACAAGGATGAGGCGGAATTTCTTACCGGTCACGCGGTCAAGAACCTGGGCGCCAAGAAGATATCGGTCTTCTATCAGAACGATGATTATGGGAAAATGGGTCTCGAAGGGGTTAAACTGGCCCTTTCCAAGCTGCCCGGCGGCGCCTCGCTGGGCGCCGCCATCCCTTATGATGTGACCGAGAGGGCCCTGGCGACCCACGCCCAGAAATTGAAAGAGGCAGGGGCGGATACCCTTCTGGTCTACGCCACTCCCACCCAGGGCCCCCTTATTCTCAAAGAAATTGCCAAGCTGGATTACCGGCCCAAAGTAATGGTTTCATTCCCCCTCGGGGATCCTATCATGTACAAGATCGCCGGCGCCGACGTCTGGGAGGGGGTCTATCCCGCCGCCCCGGCCAACATGAGTCTCCCCGGCGAACCGGCTTCGGACAAGGTGATCGAGATCCTAAAGAAATACGAGCCCAAGATTGCCGGCAAGGAGTACCTTGGCATTTTCGGCGCCGTTTCGATGATGCATGCCGTTGAGGGGCTGAAGAACGCCGGCCGGAACCTCACGCCCGAGACGATGATCAAAGGGATGGAGATGATCAAAAACTGGAAGCCCGAGGGACTCGGGGCGCCGGTCACGTATGCGCCGGACCGGCGGCACGGTGTGAACGGCTCCAGGCTCACCCACGCCGAAAAGGGGAAACATGTGCCCTTGAGCGATTATGTGATCTACAAGCCGCTCTTCTGAGCTCATGGGCATGCTGGAAATAAAAAACCTTTCCATCCACTTTGGTGGAATCAGGGCCTTGAACGGCATCGATCTTGCCGTCCGTGACAACGAGATCCTCTCGATCATCGGCCCGAACGGTTCCGGAAAGACCACGCTGTTCAACTGCCTCACGGGGATATACCACCCCGACGAGGGCGACATCGTCTACCAGGGGGAGAGTCTCCTCGGGCTCTCCCCCGACGCCATCGCGATCCGCGGCATCGCCCGAACCTTCCAGAATCTCCGTCTCTTCATGAACATGAACGTCCTGGACAATCTCATGCTGGGGCGTCACGTCCATATGAAGAAGAACATCTTTGCCGCCTTTCTGAGGCTCCGCGGGGAAGAGCTCCGCCACCGGGAAAGGGTGGAGGAGATTATCGATTTTCTTGATCTGCAGGCATACCGCAAGTCGCGGGTCGCCGATTGCCCTTACGGCGTCCAGAAGAGGATTGAGCTGGGAAGAGCGCTGGCCCTGGAACCCAAGCTCCTGCTGTTGGATGAACCCATTTCGGGGTTGACCTCCGAGGAAAAGGAGGAGGCGGCTTACCGTATCACCGAAATCCGGGGCCGCTTCAAGATCACCATCATCCTGGTAGAGCACGACCTGAAGATCGCCTCCCGCCTGGCCGATTCGATGACGGCCTTCAATTACGGCCTGAAGATCGCCGAGGGAACGCCGGAGGAGGTCCAGCGCAATCCAGAAGTTATCCGGGCCTACTTAGGAGAAGAATGACGGCTTCGTAAAATGCCCGGATGCTGCGTTGCGCTTCATCCTTCGTCATTGCGGCGTACAAAACAGTACGCCTCATTCCTCATGATTCGCACGCCTTGCCTGCGGGCATTTTACGAAGCCGTCCCGGATTTAACGTTTTGCTGTTTTTGAGAGAGTATCACGTATGACATCATTTCTGAAGATCGCCAATATCGAAACGCTCTATTTCGATCGCATCTATGCCCTTCATGGACTCTCACTGGAAATAAAGGAAGGGGAGATATTTGCCATCCTGGGCCCCAACGGGGCCGGGAAGACCACCCTGCTTCGGACCATTGCCGGACTCCTGAAGGATCAGCCCAAAAAGGGGACGATCGAGTTCAACGGCCGTCATATACAGCGCCTCGCACCGGAGAGAATATCCGCTTCGGGTATCGTTTATGTGCCGGAGGATCGGGGTCTCTTCCGGGAATTGACGGTGGGGGAAAATCTGGAGCTGGGCTGCTGGGGGCGGAGCGATCAAGGGATTGAAACGGATATGAACTATGTTCATGAGCTGTTTCCCATCCTGAAGGAGCGACGGAACCAGCAGGCGGAGACCCTATCGGGGGGCGAACAGCAGATGCTGGCCATCGCCAGGGCCTACCTCCGCAAGCCGAAACTCCTGATGCTTGACGAACCCTCCCTGGGGCTCGCCCCTCTGATTGCCCGCAATGTCTGTGACGCCCTGGTCAAGATCAGCAAGATGGGAACGACGATCCTGCTGGTGGAGCAAAATGCGAAGCTGGCGCTTCGGATCGCCCATTACGGTTACATCCTGGAAGCCGGACGGATCGTCCTGAAGGGAACCTCACAGGAATTGATGGAGAATCCCGATGTGCAGGAGCTCTACCTCGGCCTGGGGGGAGAGACTGCATCTCCAAAGGGCTGGCGGCTATACAAGAAACGAAGGAGCTGGTAATGCGAGCGGTAAACTTCCCGACGCTTTTCTTCGAACAGGCGGCCCGCTTCAAGGATCGCGTCGCCTTGCGGCATAAAGATTTCGGAATCTGGCACCGCATCTCCTGGCGGGATTATGCCGCGGGGGTCCGCGAGGTGGCGGCGGGTCTGATATCGCTGGGCGTCGGTCCCGGCGACCGCGTCTCCATTCTGGGAGAGAACCGCCCCGAATGGCTGATCTGCGACCTGGCGGTGATGACCATCGGCGGTGTGACCTGCGGCATTTACACCACCTCCGCGCCGGAAGAGGTGGCTTATATTGTGGGCCATTCCGAGTCGAAGGTCATCTTCATCGAAAACGAGGAGCAGGTTGACAAGATTCTGCAGATCCTGCCGGAAGTAAATCTGAAGAAGGTGATCGTCTGGGACAACAAGGGGCTGTGGGGGTTTTCGCAGGAGAAGGTCGCCTTTTATACTGACTTTCTTAAAGATTCCAAGGAGTACCTGAAGAACAATCCGCACTGTGTGGAAGCGCGCCTTGGCTCGGTCCGGTCGGATGACACGGCGATGATCATCTATACCTCCGGTACCACCGGCCGTCCCAAAGGGGCCATGATCTCTCACCGGAACATCATCGAACTTACCGACTCCTTTGTACAGGCGAACCCGTCCTTTGAAACGGACGAGGTGGTCTCCTACCTTCCCCTCTCCCACATCTATGAAAACCTGATCTCCCTTTTCCAGTCCATCTGGGCGGGGGGGACGGTCAATTTCGTGGAGAGCCCGGACACGCTGCCCCAGAACCTCCGGGAGGTTTCCCCGACCATTTTTGCCAGCGTGCCCCGGTTATGGGAGAAGTTCGCCTCCGCGATTGAAATCCGCATGTCCGACGCCCCTCCGGTCAAAAGGGCCCTCTACCGTCTCAGCGTCGGGGTGGGGTTCAGGTATGTCAGGACGAAAGAAGGAACCAGGGAGCGCCTTTTGTGGGGGTTCCTGTACTGGCCCCTCTATTTCGCCGTTCTTTACCACATGAAGCGGCAGATGGGGTTCGAACGGATCCGCTGGGCCATATGCGGCGCCGCCCCCGCCGCCCCCGAACTTTTCGAGTATTACAATGCCCTGGGTGTCCCGCTGCGGGAGGGTTATGGTCAAACCGAATCGACCGGCGTCATCGCCGTACAGCGGCTCGATCGCCCCCGTTGGGGATACGTGGGGGAACCGATCCCCAACGTGGAGGTCAAAATCGCGGAGGACGGGGAGATCCTGGCACGCGGTCCGGGGGTGTTTCAGGGATACTTCAAGGAGCCCGAACTGACCGCGGAAACCATCCGGGATGGATGGCTCTACACCGGCGATGTGGGAGCCATGGAAGATGGATTCTTGAAGATCCTGGACCGGAAGAAGGATATTATCATCACCGCCGGAGGAAAGAATATTACCCCCGCTTTCATTGAGAACAAACTGAAGTTCAACCCCTATGTCCAGGATGCCGTGGTGATCGGCGAGCGGAGAAAACACCTGGTCGCGTTGATCCTGATCGATGAAGACAATGTCACCAAGTACGCCCAGGATCACCGGATACCCTTTACGACGTTTGAGGATTTGACAACCCGACCGGAGATCAAAAAGCTGATCGATCAGGAGGTCTATAAGGTCAATCAGACATTGGCGCAGGTGGAGACGATCAAGAAGGTGGCCCTCCTTCCCAGACGTTTTTATGAGGAGGATGGCGACGTGACTCCTACAAAGAAGGTCAAACGGCGTTTCGTAGAGAAACATTATGCGGAACTCATCGAATCCCTTTACAAAGAAAGAGATTGACGCTCTCGTGAAAGGTCACGTTTCCCCTCCCCTGGCGGGAGGGGGTTGAGGGGAGGGGGAAATAAACCGAGGTGGTGTTCTATGGATCTTACTGAAAGTTACCGCGAGGAACTGCGCCTGATCCGGAAACCATGGACCGGCACGGGAATCAGCCTGATCGTCGTTGCACTCCTGGTCATTCCCTGGTTAAAAATGGACTTCCTGGTCTATATGGCCACGGTGGTTTTCATCTATGCTATCGGCGTCCAGGGTCAGAACATCCTGATCGGGTATACGGGGCAGATTTCCTTCGGCCAGGCGGGATTTCTGGCCATCGGCGCCTATACGTTCGGCCATGCATCCGCCTTGGGCGTACCGGTGCCGCTGGGTCTTCTCGCGGCCGGAACGATGGCGGGCATCTCCGGAGCGATCGTGGGGTTCCCCTCGCTGCGGCTGAAGGGTCCCTACCTGGCGATAGCCACCATGGGCTTCGGCATTGCGATCTATCAGATATTGCTGAATTCCGAGGTGATTTCCGGCGGACGGATGGGTCTTGTGGTTACAAAGCTCCCCGCCCTGTTCGGCCTGACCCAGCAGGTGACCTTCTACTACTTTACCCTGCTGCTGGCGCTGATATTCACGCTGATTTCCTTCAACACGATCTCCTCCTATGCCGGACGGGCCTTCATCGCGATCCGGGACAACGACATCGCCGCCGAGGCGATGGGGGTAAACCTGGCCCGATACAAGCTCCTTTCCTTCGCCATGAGCTCCTTTTACATGGGTATTCAGGGGGCGCTTTACTCGCTGCTGATCGGATTTCTGGAGCCGAATCTCTTCACCTTCATGGAGTCGGTCACCGTCTTTGTGGCGGTCATCATCGGAGGGCTGGCCTCGATCGGGGGCTCCATCATGGGGGCCGCCTTTGTCATCCTGGTGCCGCAGGTGTTCGGGGGGATGAAAGAACTGGTTCCGGTCATCTTCGGGATCACGATCCTGATCATCCTGATCTTTGAACCCCAGGGTATCGCCGGCCGCTGGCTCAAGATTCGCCTCTATTTCCGCAACTGGCCCTTCCGGTGACAAGAGAATAAACAGCCCTTCGTGGCTTACGAATGGTAAAGGAGACCGGTATGCGACAATTCATGCAATACGTTATTTCCGGGCTGGCAACGGGGAGCATCTATGCGCTGGTGGCCCTGGGTCTGGCCCTGATCTACCGCTCCACGCGGATACTCAACTTCGCCCATGGGGACATGGCCACCGCGGGCACCTTTGTCGCCTTCACGCTGCTGGGCATGAATCTGGCGCCGGTCATCTCCTTTCCGCTGGCGATCCTTTCCGGCTCTGTTCTGGCCATGCTCTTCTATTTCGCGATCCTGGTGCCCGCCCAAAGGAGGAATGCCACCCCCCTCGGCCAGATCATCCTCACCGTGGGGCTGGGCCTTATCCTCCAGGGGCTCATCTCCTACCTCTGGGGAACCGATACGAAAACCCTGGCCTTTCCGCTGTCGGACTCGAAGCTCTGGAAATACCAGGGGCTTGTGATCAGCGAGTTGGGCCTCGGGACCTTTGTTATCGGATTATTGGGCAGCGGCCTTCTCTACCTTCTGGTGCAGAAAACCCGCCTGGGCATTGCGATGCGGGCCACCTCGGAAAACCTCCCGGCGGCTCAGACCCTGGGGATACCGACCCGAAGGATCCTCGCCCTCGCCTGGGGATTGGCCGCAGGCCTGGGGGTGATGGCGGGGCTCTTTCTTGCCCCCGCCCTGCTCCTGGACCCGTTTTTCATGCTGGAACCTTTCCTGAAAGGCTTTGCCGCGGCGATCCTGGGAGGTCTGCAGAGCCTGCCCGGGGCAATCCTGGGAGGTCTCATTCTGGGTATCGCGGAGAGCCTCGCCGGGGGGTACATTTCGATTGCCTTCAAAAATACCCTGGCTTTTCTGATCATCATCGTGATCCTGCTGGTTCGGCACGAAGGCCTGTTGGGGGAGGAGTTCAAGGAGCGGGTATAACGAGTATAAAGAGACGAGAGATGTACGAAGACTATTTTACCGAGGAGCATCGAATCTTCCGGGCCTCGGTCCATAAATTCGTCGAAAACGAGATCAGCCCCCATATCGACCGCTGGGAGGACGAGGAGCTCTTTCCCGTGGAGCTCTACCAGCGGTGCGCCGCAGAGGGATTCCTCGGCATCGGCTACCCGGAGGCATACGGCGGCACCCCCTGCGACCGGTTCATGTCGATCGTCTTTACCGAAGAGATGATCCGCTCCGGTTCGGTAGGGCTGGTCGCCGGCCTGGGGAGTCTCAACATCGCCATGCCGCCGGTCCTCCACCTGGGGACCGAGGAGCAGAAGCGCCGGTTTCTTGTCCCGGTGCTCAAAGGGGAGAGGATCTCGGCGCTCGGGATCACCGAACCGAACGCCGGATCCGATGTGGCCAACATTCGGACCCGCGCCCTCCGCGAAGGGGACCAATACGTTGTCAACGGCGCCAAGACCTTCATCACCAGCGGGTGCCGGGCGAACTTCATCACCACGGCCGTCAGGACCGGCGAGGCGGGACACAAAGGGATCAGCCTGCTGATGATCGACAGCGGAACCCCCGGTTTTTCGGTTGCGAAGAAGATCCGCAAGATGGGGTGGAACGCCTCGGACACGGCGGAGCTCGCGTTCGTCGACTGCCGGGTCCCCGTCGAGAATCTCCTCGGTGTGGAAGGCCAGGGGTTTTACGGCATCATGGCCAACTTCCAGGGTGAACGGCTGGCTATGGCCGTCATGGCCCACGCCGTGGCCGCCCTCGCCCTGGAGGAGTCGATCAGATACGCAAAAAGCCGGGAGGCCTTCGGCCGTCCCCTCTCCGGCTTCCAGGTGACCCGCCACAAGCTCGTCGACATGGCCACGCAGGTGGAGGTCGCTCGGGAGTTCAACTACCGTGTCGCCGCCCGGATGGAGGCGGGCAGGGATGCCGTGAAGGAGGTGTCGATGGCGAAGAACTTCGCCTGCCAGGTGTGCGACAAG
>MICN01000128.1 GCA_001829875.1 Syntrophus sp. GWC2_56_31 | reverse complement strand
ACACATGTTAACGCTCATTCTTGTTTTTATCATCACCGTGATGATCGGCGTACCCGTGGCCTTTTGCCTGGGAATAGCCGGCGTCGCTTTTATCCTGATGTCTCCCCAATACTCTTTGACCATTCTGCCGACGATGATGTTCGGAGGGATCGACTCCTTCACCCTGATGGCCATCCCCTTTTTCATCATGGCCGGCTACATGATGGGGCGCGCCGGCGTGCTGCCCGGCCTTATCGATCTGGCGGACAGCATCGTGGGCCATTTTCGGGGCGGCCTGGCCCATGTGACCATCGTGGCCAGCATGTTTTTCGCCGGCGTGACCGGCGTCGCGGTGGCCGACTGCGCGGCCGTCGGATCTATGTTGATCCCCGGAATGATCAAGCAGGGCTACCCGCGCGGTTTTGCGGCGATGGTGACCTCCTGCGCCTCGATCATGGGGCCGATCATCCCGCCCAGCGTGGCCATGCTGATTTTCGCCCACGTTTACGGCGGGGGCATCTCCGTCGGCAAGATGTTCCTGATGGGGGCGGTGCCCGGGGTGATCATCGGCCTGAGCATGATGACCCTCGTCTATGTGATGTCCTTCTACCGGAAATTCCCGGTCACATCGGATCGGCACTTCAGCATCGGCAACGTGGGAAAATGCTTCGTGAAGGCGATCCCCGGATTGATGGTGCCGATCATCATCCTGGGCGGGATCATCGGAGGCTTTTTCACCGCCACCGAGGCGGGGGCGGTCGCGCTGTTCTACGCCATCCTCGTCGGGTTGTTTCTGACCCGGAAGCTCACGTTGAAATCGATCGGCGAGTGCTTCGTCGAGAGCATGAGGATGAGCGCTGTGGTGTTTCTGCTTTTGGGAACGGCCAAGATCGTCGCCTTCATCCTGGTCAGCCACCAGGTGCCTCAGAAGGTTGGAGAACTCTTCCAGATGTATACCCACTCCGCCTTCGTCTTCATCCTGTTCACGGTCATCTTCCTGATCCTGTTGGGATTCGTCCTGGAGGCGGTGGCCACCATGATCATGCTCATCCCGGTCCTGGCTCCCATCGCCGTGAGTTACGGCGTGGAACCGCACATGTTCGGACTGATCATCGTCATTACGGTCCAGATCGCCCTGATCACCCCCCCGGTGGCCCTGGCGCTGTTCATCGCCGCACCGTTGGCCCACTGTACGATCGAGGAAGCGGCAAAGGATCTCTGGCCTTTTTTGGCTTTGATGTTCTGTTTGGTCATGCTGCTGGCCCTGTTCCCCGGCGTCGCGACCTGGCTGCCGGCGCTGTTCGGATATAAGTAAGAGGGACCGGCCTGCTCTTCGGCGCTGCTCTGCGGTATGGCGGCATGGTCGCCGGAGAGGGTTCGGATACAAATACTGAAAATGAAAACGGAGGAATGATTATGATGAAGAAGATGGATTCGTACGAAGTACCTTACGGATATCGTGCCCGGGTCGGATTGGTTGTGGTCGGACCGAATCTCAACCCGACCCCGGAGATCAGACGGATGCTGCCGGATTACGTCCAGATGCGGGAGACGCGCATACACATGGATCCGGTGGTCAACATCGCGGAGTGTTCCAAGCTGAGCGGTCCTCTGGCCAATGCGGCCGGACTTTTGGCCGAAGGAATCTGTTCCCCCCTTCTCGGGAACCGTTCGGCGATCGCCTTCGCCTGCACGGCCGGTTCGCTGGTCGGCGGACCCGGCTGGGACAAGAAAGAGGTGGCGATGATGGAAAACGCGACGGCCGACAGCCCCAGCACCCGCTATATCGACGGCCGGCTGGTCCCGTCCAAGGGTTTCCCCGCCACGACCACGGCGACGGCCGTGGAGGAGGCGATGCATTTCATGGGGTTCAAGAAGATTGTCATCACCGGCCCTTACATCGACGAGCTCAACGAGCGTTTCCGTGCCTTCTATACAAACTCGGGCTTCGAGGTCCTCAAGGTTAACGGTCTGGGCATCGAGGACCTCTATGAGATGGGGGCCACCAAACCCTCCCAGGCCTACAAGGCCGCCATGGACGTCTTCGACCCAAAAGCCGACGGGATCTTCATCGGCTGCACCAACTTCCGCTGCAGCGACGTGATCGAACAGTTAGAGCAGGATACCGGCAAGCCCGTGGTGACGGCCAACCAGGCGACCGCCTGGCATCTCATGAAGCTTTTGGGGATCGGAGAACCGATCGAAGGCTACGGGGAATTGCTCCGGAGGCCGAGATTGTAAAAACCATATCCCTTTTTGATCGCGTGTCGGACGGGTGAATCCCGTCCGACACGTCATTGCCGCAGTAAAACCAAGGAGTCCGATAGCATGAAACGTCTGGCGTTGATCCATACGGTCCTTTTGCTGGCCGAGATGTTCAAGAAGAAACTGTCCGTCAGCTACCCCTGTCTTCAGAGCTTTCATGTGGTCGATGAGAGCCTCATCCAGGAACTGATGGCATCGGGAGGGGTCATGACCCCCGGCCTGGTCCGACGGCTGGCCGCACAGGCGGGCCTTGCACGGGACGCCGGTGCGGAGGTGATTCTCTTTACCTGTTCCTCGACCTCCCCGGCGGTCGATTATATCCGACCTCTCAGCGATGTGCCGATCATTAAGATCGACGACCCGCTGGCAGAGCGGGCGGTGCAGACGGGGGAGAAGATCGGCGTGCTCTGCACGGCGAAGACGACCGTTTTGCCGAGCCAAAATCTGATCCGGGAACATGCGGCCCGCCTGGGCAGAAAGGTCGATATCCGGGCACGCCTCGAATCTGAAGCGTTCGAGGCCATCATGGCCGGCGACAAGGTCCGGCACGACGAGATGGTCATACGGGCCGCGATCGAACTGAGCCGCGAATGCGACGTCATCGTCTTGGCCCAGGCCTCAATGGCCCATCTGGTGCCGGAACTCGCTAAACGCATACCCATACCCGTTCTGGCCGGGCCGGACCTCTGCGTAGCAGCGCTTGCCGGTTATTTGAAGGATTGAGACCTACACTGGTGAGCATGTTGGTTTAGATGCTTTGGATATTGACCCTGTCGATGACCCTCTTGGTCGTCAAATCGGCCAGACCGATCCCTATGGCGTTGCCGTGCGACTCCGGCGTCAAATCCAGAACCGCAAGCGTTCGGTAATTCGGCTGCCGCGGCCCGCCGTCCCTGCGCCACATGCCGAACAAACTACGAGAGCGTCGCTGAATGCTTTTTGAACGGTTCCGGTCCTTCCTCTATGATTCAATGCCGGCCAGTCGTTTGGCCGCCTTGATCTTGTCCTTTGTATTCGACTCCCTGAAGATGGTGAGCCGGTGCGCTGCAGGCGACCCGCCGCCATGGATGTCGGAGATGGTGTCGGCGCTTTCCATGGCCAATTTTTCGATAAAGCGGAACATCTTGACACGGTCCTCCACCGGGATCTGAGTGGCCCCCTTGAGGTACTTCTTCAGCAGCGGACCGATCTCGGGGTTTTCAAAGTCCCTGTCGGACGGGAGGTCTGCCACAAATCCGCCGGCGATGTCGATCATCAGCCGTGTCGCCTCGGCCATCTCCTTGCCTTCGTGGATCTTGGAGGCGTTGGCGAGGACCGGATCGATATAGTAGTTTCCGGAAGGCATCTGTTTACCCTCGTAGGAAGCGGCAATGCTGCATCCGTAGAGGGTTTCGGCGCGGTGGATCATGTCGATGACCTTCTCCTTGTGATGGCTGACCTTCTCCGTGCCGTTGTACTGCATCATGGTCATGGCCGCCCCGATCATGCAGTCGATCTTTCCGGCCTTGCATCCGCCGTGGCTCTGGCGGTGGAAGGCGGAGAAATAGACCACCAGATCGGCCGCGAATTCCCATTCCCCGCACAGGAAAACACGTTCCCTGGGGACGAAGACGTTGTCGTAGATGACCGTCGGGGCGTATTTGGAATAACGCTGGTTGCCGCAGTCGCAACCGTCCAGTTCCCGGGTGTCCATGCTGGAACGGCCGACGACGTGGATGACGCCCTTCGTGTCGCTGGGGATGGCAAAGGCCACGGCGAATTCCTCCTCGCCCTTGCGCATGGCGCGCGTGGGCAGGACGATCAGTTCGTGGGACGAAAGCGATCCCGTCTGATGGCACTTGGCGCCGCGCACGACGATGCCGTCATCCCTTTTTTCGACGATGTGCAGGTACACGTCCTTATCGGGCTGCTCCATGGGACCGAAGTTGCGATCCCCCTTGGCGTCGGTCACGCTGGCGTTGGCCACGAAATCGTTCTTCTGCATATGCTTCAGGAATTCCGTAAAGCGCTTGTTATACGGGGTCCCGTACTTCTTGTCGCAGTCGAAGGTCGTCACCGCCAGGGCGCACATGCTGTCCTGGCCCGTGCACCTCTGGAAACAGGTGCCTACTCGCTGGCCCATCGCGCGGTTGATCTTGACGCGGGCGACCAGGTCTTCAACGGAAATGGGGGGGTTGTTGAAGCGGTTGATCGGCTCGTTGATCAGCTTGCTCTGGGTTACGATCAGATCCCGCCACTCTGGGTCCTCTGCCATCGCGTACGTGGCCCCGGTGGCCTCGATCCCGGCCCGCAGGCGCGGGTTGTCGACCACATTTTCCACCCTCTCCCCGAACATGTAAGCCGTCGGTTTCAATTTCCGAAGAGACTCGATATATTGGTTCTTTGTCATCAATCCCATCTGCTTTCTCCCTTATAATTTGATGTGTTTAAATTTTCTGGTTTTCCACTGCCCGGGCGCCGCGTTCGAAGGCGTCCAGGTTCAGTTTGTCCTTGCCGCGGGGAACAAAGTCGGCGATGGCCTTCTCAAAGGCCTCCCGGCTCACTATATGCGTTGCCTGCCAGAGCGCGCCGAGCATGATCATATTGGCCACCACCGGGGCCTTCAACTCATTCCTGGAGGTGTAGGTTGCCGGCACTCTGACGACGCGCTCGATACCTGCGGGGGGTTCGGGGATCATATCGCTGTCGATGATCAGAAGCCCCTTCGGTTTGAGTACCTTGGCGAATCGGTTGACGGCGTCCTGGGCCTGGGCCACCAGGATATCCGGAGCGGTCACACGAGGAAACCCCACCGGATCGTCCGAGACGATCACCCAGGTCGCGGCGAATCCCCCCCTGAGTTCGGATGAGTAAGCCTGGGTCTGTACGGCATACTTTTTGTCGTATGTCACGGCGGCGGTCCCCAGGATGATCCCGGCCAGGATCGATCCCTGACCTCCCACGCCTGCGATATTGATATCCGTCTGAGCCATTATTCCTTACCTCCAGTTCGTCGTTGCAGCGCGGCCACCGAGGAAATCAATTCCGGTTTGTCGCAGTCGACGAACACCCCCTCGACGATTTTACCCTGCAACTCCGAGGGATCCATTTTGGCCGCCTTCTCGATGCGGATGCCGTTCTGTTTGTAATTCTTGAGCATGTTCACGGCGCTTCCCTGCTTGGAGACCCGGCCGAACTGCATCGGACACTGGGTGATCGCCTCGATCATGGCAAAACCCTTTTTCTGGATGGCCTTCTTGATCGACTTGGTCATCTGTCGCGGATGGTAGGTCGTCCAGCGGGCCACGTAAGAACCCCCCGCCGCCACCACCAGGGCAGAAATATCGAACTCCTGTTCCGCATTGCCGTAGGGGCTGGTGATGGTGGTCAGCCCATAGGGGGTCGTCGGGGCGGTCTGGCCTCCCGTCATACCGTAAATGCCGTTATTGACCAAGATCACGGTCATATCGATGTTGCGCCGGGCGGCGTGGATCAGGTGGTTCCCGCCGATGGCGCTCAGGTCCCCGTCGCCGCTGACGACGACTACGTGTTTGTCCGGCAATCCCATTTTGACACCGGAGGCGTAAGCGATCGGCCGGCCGTGGGTCGTGTGCAGGGTGTCCGCGTTGAGCAGGGGGCTGGGAATCCACGCCGAACAACCGATGCCCGACACGAAGACAAAATCGTCCATGGTAAGACCCAGCTCATCGATCGCCCGCAGGAGGGCCTGGGTAATGATGCCGGCGCCGCAACCCGGGCAGAAGGTCGTTTTCTTGACCTGCGGCCGCATGTATTTTCTCAGTGGATGGGTTTTTTCGCTCATTTCATTATCTCCCTGATCTTGGCCAGTATATACTGCGGGTCGTGGATCTGGCCCAGCACCTGCGGTCCGAGGAAACCGACTTTGCAGGCATGGGCGGACTCTGCCTTGATATACGGATACATCTGGCCCGTGTTGTTCTCCAGAACGAGGATGAAATCGGCGGATTCCGCCGCCGCCCTCACCTCCTTGTCCGGGAACGGCCATGCTGTCTTGAGACGGAGTGTTCCGACCTTGAGGCCCTCGGCGCGTGCCATCGCAGCCGCCTGCCGAGATGCCCGAGAGACTACGCCATACGAAATTAGGACCAGCTTGGCCCCTTCATAATCGGCCTCTATCTCCACGATCCGATCCCGTTTGCTGAGGATCTTCTGGATAGGCGTCATGATATACCGATGCATCACATCGGGGTCGCTCAGGTTCCGCATTCCATACTCATCGTGGCAGGAACTGGTCACGTGCGTCTTCAATCCGCGGCCGAAGACGGGCATGGAGGCCACCTCTGGATCCAGGAAGTCGCGGCGGGTCAAGGGCTCGCCCCCCTGGGTGATCTTGCGATAGACGAGCCTGATCTCGCTTTCATCGGGAATGACGACGCGTTCCCGCATGTGGCCGACAAAACCCTCGGCCATCACGAAGACCGGCACACGATACTCTTCCGCCAGGTTGAACGCCTGCACCGTCATGTCGAACATCTCCTGCGGGCTTTCAGGACACAGGGCGATGATCTGGTAATCGCCGTGCGAACCGCGGGCTACCTGCACCATGTCGCCGGCCATACCAATCGACGGAACACCCGTGGATGGTCCAAGCCGCTGAACATCGACGATGACCAGAGGGGTCTCCGTGGCCACGGCGAGACCGATATTTTCCTGCATCAGGCTGATGCCCGGTCCTGATGTCACGGTAAAGGATTTCAATCCGGCCCAGGATGCACCGACGGCGGTGCATACCGCGCTGATCTCGTCCTCCGTCTGAAGCAGGGTTCCGCCCGCTTTGGGAAGCTGCTTGGCCAGGGCATTGAACACCTCACTGGCTGGCGTGATCGGATAGCCGGCGGCAAACCCGCATCCGGCGGCAATGACCCCCTCCGCACACGCCTGGTTGCCCATCATAAAATGTGTACCTGTATTGACTCGTCGTGCCTCACTCATTGTCTACTCCTCACTTCCGTCCACGGCGCCACCCTCAACCGCAATGGCGAAATCGGGGCAATAAATCATACAGTTACCGCAGGCCGTGCATTTCTCCTCGTCCGGAGGCAGCGGCGGCAGGTAACCTGATTCGTTCATCTCCTCAGATGCAACGAACAGAGACCTGGGGCAGACGAAGGCGCAAATCCCGCAATCTTCCATCCCTTTGCATGATTGAGGAAACAGGATCACTTTCTGCATACGAACTCCTCGTTTCAAAAGATAGTCCGTCATTAACTAACACGATCCCGGAACGGGAAACTCCGGGTTTTTCCCCTCAAGAACCGCCAAAACGTCCCGCGCCACCATGCTCATCCTGATCATCCCCTCATTGGTATGGGCTGCCATATGCGGCGTTCCCACAAAATTGTCCATGGCAAAGAGCGGGTTTTGCTTGGGGGTGGGTTCCTCTTCAAACACATCCGCGCCTGCGGCGGCGATCCTCCCGGTCTTGAGTGCCTCCAGGACGTCAGCCTCGTTCCAGATGGGACCCCGAGCCATGTTGACCAGGATCGCCGAGGATTTCATGTGCCCGATGAGAGCTGTGTTGATGCAGCCGCGCGTAGCCGACAGCAGAGGCAGATTGATGGAAATGAAATCGGCCCGCCGGCAGACCTCTTCCATCTCGGCCCGAACCGCTTTGAGCTCGGCCGCCGTTTCGGGATAGTCGATCACGTCGTAATACATCACCCGCGTGGAAAAACCGTAATGACAGATGCGGGCGGTTTGCTGGCCTATCCGGCCGAATCCGAGAACGCCCAGGGTCTTACCCCGCAATTCCGTCCCAATCAGCTCATACCGGGCCTTCCAGTTTCCCTGACGCACGGCGATGTCGCCCAGCTTTATCTTCTTGGCCAGCATCAGGGCCAGGGCGACGAAATGTTCGGCCACGCTTTCGGTATTGGCAACAGGCGTGTAAACTACCGGGATACCGCGCTCCTTGGCGGCCGCCAGGTCGATGCCGTCGAGCCCCACGCCATGCCGACCGATGACCTTGAGCCGCTTGGCGGCGTCAATGACTGCCCGGGACACAGCGCCGTTGGCACGGATCACGATGGCGTCCACATCGCCGACCAGGGAAATCAGGTGCGATTCCTCGAACGACTTGGCGTAAATAACGTCACATTTCTCCTCAAGCAATTTCGTTCCTTCCGCATGCATCGCCTCGTAAAGAAGCACTTTGAACCTTGATCCCACGGATCCGAATCCTCCTCATCGATATTGGCCGACCCTTTTCCTCGATTACGGTCAGGAAACCTGCCTTTCATGGAATGCGGCAGCGTGGATGGCGGCTGAGGCATTCTGTGCAGAAAAATTGTTACTCAGATTGTTAACAATTTCTTTTTATCAATACCGATGCCGTCTGTCAAGTAAAAAAAGGTGGTGCCGTATGATCGTTTTTCGGGCGGAAGTATCACCGCCCTCTCCGCGATTCAGGGTTCAAATGCGGGTACGGGATGGCTCCGTATCCGGTTTTCGCTACAGAGGCGGCTGAGGGGATGGGGTCGGGAAATATCAGTCCGGGAGGGGGGCGGTGTTGCCATCGTCAGGGCCAGGCCATTCATCGGTTTGGATGCTGATGCGGGCGAATTCGGGGTTTCTGAACGGATGCCCCGAAGCAGTGGGAGGGGGAAAGGAACTTGGGCACCATCGCCTTTTGGGTGTTCCGGCGCGGGGTGGTCCGAAAAGACCCGCAATCCACCGTCAGGATGGACGAACGGCGGATTGCGGGCGGACCAAACCGATTCCCCTTCAGGTCGGCGATGATCCTTCTCTATTTATAGAACTCCTCCTCATCGATCGGCAGCTTGATCGGTGTGCCCCTGTCCGCGGACAGACACATCGCCATCGTCAGGACGAGGTTCCGATGCCCATCCCAAGCCGTGGCGTGGGGGGTATCCATGCCCGTGTAGAGCCTGGCAAACCACGAATTGGTCTCCTCGCGCATCGGACCCCAGAGCTGTCCGAAAGCCATATCCCCGGGCGGGAAGCTGGTGAGGAACTCGACGTGTCGCTCAAATTCGGGTTTGTAACCCTCCGGCCGGTAACCGGCCCACTGGGGTTTTTCCGAGGCAAGGACCAGGTCGCGGTGGGTGTCATCGATCGTGATCACCCCTTGGGTCCCGACGATTCCGATCTCTAAACCGTAAACCGCGCCCGGCCAGACAATCGGCAGGGCCCAGCTGATGTTCATGCTCCAGAGCGTGCCGTCGTTCATCGTGAAGATGCCGAAGGTCGCATCCTTCGTTCCGATGTGCCCCAGGGCCTTGTCGATGGAGCGGGCGTAGATCTCGGAGGGTTCCTTTCCTTCCATCAGCCACAGCGACATGTCCAGACTGTGGGTTCCGGAAACGACCATCGGCTGCAGATTGCCCTTTAATTCGGTCCTCCTCAGGGTGGCGATGGGCACCATCCGATTCATGAAAGCCCGGGTCGTCACCGTCGTGATCTCCCCGATCTCGCCGGTGCGGAGCCTTTCCTTGATGGTCAGAAAGCGCCTCCGGAATCGGTTGGTATAACCCATCACGGCGTCGACACCGCTTTCCTTAATGGCCTCATACACCATCCGGGAATCCTTGACATTCGTCGCAAGGGGTTTTTCGATGAAAAGACGATGCCCCTGCTCCACGGCAGCGAGGATCGGCTCGACATGGTTATTCTCATCGGTGGAGATGATCGCCGCATTGATCTCGCGGCGTTTGAGCAGTTCCTTGTAGTCGGTCGTATAGAAATCGGCCTTCGTCTCCTCGGCGAGCTTCTTGGCAAGCGACTCGTTGATGTCACAGATACCGATCCAACCGACGCCGGGGTAATCCCGTGCAAAAGCAGCCCGTATCTTCCCGATTGCTCCCGACCCGACGACGGCCAGGCCGATCTCCTTGCGATCCTTTTTTTCCTTCATTATTCTTGCCTCCTCCATCATTCATGCATCCCATCGGGCATGGAGGTCCGTTTTTTTCAACCGCCAGCCTCACCACCACCTGCGGGATTCGTTATGCGGGCCTTCCCGCCCGCCCGGTCTTTTCACCGGTCATTTCGCCTCCCGGCCGATCCGGGATCCCCTCAGAAGCGAATTCACTCTAAAATGACAGCCCGTTCTTCTTCTGAAGATCTCTGATTTTTTGGCAGGTGTATGACCGAACGGATACCAACTGAATAGATCCAAAACCGCTTTCATGGACGCTAAGGATAGGGAAAACGGTCCTGGAAGTCAAGTGGATTTTATGATGAACACCGATTTTCGCGGAGCTATAACCGTCATTTTTGGATAAGATTTTAATGCCTCCGTTATTGGAACCTCAAGTTCAGTTTAGCGCCGTCCAGCCAGGAGATGGTCTGCGGCATTTTCTGCCAGGGGACGTCTCGGAGGATCGGGTTATGCGCCCGGCGGGGGTAGGTTACTTGCATCTCACCGCGGGTGATGTTGACGTCGGCCTTGCCTCGGATAAAATGGCGAAAGATCTTCTGAGCGTCGCACTGTTCAAAGCCCCTGAGTTTTTGGGCCAGCATGCTGTAAAAGGTATCGGCGATTATGGTCATCAGGACGTCGAAGTGGACCT
>MICN01000127.1 GCA_001829875.1 Syntrophus sp. GWC2_56_31 | reverse complement strand
CCTACCTTATCCAATCCTGTTTCCCTCGGTTTATCTCGATCTACGCGCCGTCTGCCAGGCCGCACGCAGCGCCCTGTACGCCAAGACTTCAACCATCTCCTTGCGATAATCGGAGCACGCCCGCATATCCGTGATCGGACAGGAATTCCCGGCCGTCGCCCGGGCGGCCTCCCGGAGGCGGTCCTCATCGAGGGGACCGGCGAGGAGGACCGCTTCGGCGCTTTCGGTCCTGAGCGGGACCGGTCCGCAAGAGGCGATGGCCAACCGGGCTTCAACAACCCGGTCGCCCCTGCCAAGGGATAATGCAGCCGCGACCCCGACAAGGGCGCAGTCCATCCCCTCCCGGCGGCCGAGCTTCAGGTAGGCCGCCCCCGCGGCCGGGGCCGGATCGGGCAGGAAGATCGCCGTGATGATCTCCGCGGGCGCCAGGACGGTCGATCCGGGCCCCTTGAAGAACGCATCGATAGGAATCTCGTTTTCCCCGGCGGGTCCTTCGGCAAAGATGCGGGCTTTCAAGGCGATGAGGGCCGGAACCATGTCCGCGGCCGGCGAGGCCCTCCCCACATTGCCGCCCAGCGTCGCCAGCCTGCGGATCGAAGGCGAACCCAACAGACCCGCGGCCTGGATCAAAACGGGGTAGCTTTGCCGGAGGGATTCAGACCGCTCCACCGCCGCGATCGGGGTTAGGGGGCCTATGGTCATGCCCCCTGCCGCCGATCGTTCGATGCGGTCGAGTCCGGCGATTCTTTTCAGGTTGACCAGAAGCGAAGGAGCGACAACTCCCTGCTTCATCCGCACCAGGAGGTCGGTTCCCCCGGCCAGGGGAAGGGCGCGCGGTCCCTCGCCGATGAGGATCTCGATCGCCTCCCCCAGGGTGTTTGGTTCACGATACTCAAAAGGTTTTAATCGTTTCATGGCTCTTTCCAGTTTTAAGATTCGCGTATTCTCACGATCTCTTGTTCTGCCATCACGGAGCGATGGCGACCCCTTTTTGATTCTCGCCCGCAGGCGTTCTTGTCCGCCATTGCCTGACGGCGACGGCCCCCGCCAGTGCGATGCCGACCGCATCGGCCGCCGGCGCCGGATAGACCAGGATGAAACCGGCCACAATGAGCAGGACACTCTCGACCCAAATAGTCCTGCGGAAAAGCCAGCCGCTCATCCCCGCGGCCAGGACCCCGACGCCGACCAGGGCGGTCAGGTTGGTCAGGATGATATTCATGAGGTCCCCCTTCAGCAGCAGCCCTATGCCGCTCGGGTGGCTGGCGAACATAAAGGGCACCAGGAAGGCCGGCAGCGTGTACTTCCAGGAGAGCATCGTGGTCTTCATTTGACACCTCCTAATTTGGGATAAGGTTGAGTGAGATAAGGCGATAACGCGGGTAACGGGCGTGGAGCATATATCCAAAAAGCCGGCCTTTTGTCAACAATAAAAAAGGGCCCCCCCAGGGTTTTAAGCTTGAAGCGCACTTGTTTTAATGGTAATCCTTACCGCGATTCCGAAACGAACATCGGTGAATCGCAGGCGCCATGCGCAAAACAGGGTAGTCGCAATGAATAACCTGACAGGAAAACCCGCTATTGCTTTCGCTCTTCCCGACAGCGAGGGACGTAACCATCAGCTTGAAAACTTCCGGGGGAATTGGCTTTTGATGGTTTTTCACCGCCATCTTGGCTGACTGCCCTGCCGAGCCCATATCATGCAGTTGCGTGATCACGAAGCGGATTTCGGTAAGCGAAATGTCAAGTTTGCAGTCATTACCTTTGAGAATGAATATGTGGCTCGCGGTTATGTCGAAGACACCTTCTTATCCTGGCCGCTCCTTATCGATGCGAACCGTGAAACGTATAAAAGCTATGGGATGTACGCCGCTTCCTTTTGGGATGTATGGGGGCCAAAAACGTGGTGGGTCTATTTGAAGGAGATGCTGAAGGGGCAAAAATTGAGAAAACCGACCGGCGATATCTTTCAGCGCGGCGGTGATGTGCTTATCGACCCGACCGGGATCGTACGTCTGCACCATGTCGGCAAGGGCCCGGCAGATCGCCCGACCGTCGAGACGATTTTGCACAGGATCGGTATTTAGAATGGAGCTCACGCAAGCGATCGTCGTCTTCGGCGCCAGTTTGATCTGCAGCACCTTTGGAACACTGGTTGGCGGAAGCAGCCTGATCACAATCCCGCTTCTGATTCTGATGGGCCTTCCGCCCCATACAGCCATCGGCACGGACCGGTTGGGGACTTCCGGGATCGCGCTGGCGGGCCTTTATTCCTTTCATCGCAAAGGGATGATGCGCTACCGTCTGGCCTTCATCGTCGGCATTCCTTGTCTTGTCGGAGGTTTCATCGGGGCCAACCTCGCACTTCAGGTCAGCCCCGAACTCCTGAAGAAGTTCATCGTGGCACTGACGATTATCCTGTTGATTTTCGTGGTGGCCAATCCGAGATTGGGTGTAGCGGCGGTGGCAACGAAGCGCCCCCTACCCGCCGGAAGATACGTTTTGGGCGCCTTTTTGAGCCTCCTCGCGGGCGCCTATGGCGGCTTTTACGGGGCCGGAATGGGGACGCTCACGACCTATCTCATGATTCTCGTTTTTCATCAGACCTTTCTGGAAAGCGCCGCCAATACCAAGGTTGCCGGGATCATGATGAGCGTTACTTCGGCGGCTACCTACGCCTATCACGGCGCCATCAATCTTCCACTGGCCTTGGTCATGTTTGCCGGTTCCTGCATCGGTTCGTACATGAGCGCCCAATATTCAGACCGGATCGGAAACGTCTGGATCAAACGAATCTTCATCGGGGTGGTCTTGATCATGGCGATGAAGCTGCTGATGGATGCCTGAAAGGAAGGTGAAGCATGAAAGCAACGTCTTATAACCTCTTCATGTCGGCGCTCTACGGCGGCAGGAAAGGGACGCGTCCGCCGGCGGGGAATCCCACATCGGTCGCCTGCGTGGAGATGATGAAGGCCTGCGGGGCCTTTTTCCCGGAAGCCCATCTGAACGCCCGCATCATGGCCGACCTTGCCCTGGCGGGCCATGAGCTGGCAGGTTTTGACACGGTCATGCCGGAATACAGTGTACATCAGGAATCGGCCGCTCTGGGCTGCGAGATGGATTGGGGAGACGAGACGCGGATGCCCGATGCCAAGACGGCGCCGCACGCGGATTTTTCGGATGTGATCGTTCCGGAAAACATCCTCGAAAAACCTTCCCTGCGGGTCGTTCTCGACGCCCTGTCCATTCTCCGCCGGGAGATAGGGGGAAAGGCGGCGATCATCGGCAAGGTCATGGGTCCCTGGACATTGTCTTACCATATGGCGGGAACGCAGAATTTTTTGCTCCATATCGGCCTCGGCGAGAAGGATAAAATCAACCGTATGCTGCGGCAGCTCATGCCGGTCACCATCGCCTTCGCCAACGCACAGTTTCAGGCCGGCGCCGATGTCGTGGTCATGGCCGATCACGCCACCGGCAACCTGGTCGGCCCTTATCACTATAGGGACTATCTGCTCCCCATCCACCAGGAGATCACCGCCCGTGTGGGCGGGCCCATGATCCTTCACGTCTGCGGCAACTGTCTCGACCGCCTGGAGCTATTCGCCGAATCCGGCGTCGACGCCTACCACTTCGAGTGGCAGGTGGACGCCAAAGCGGCGGTCGAGAAAATCGGCGACCGGATTTCCCTCATCGGCAATCTGAACAACCCCAAGACCCTGCTTCAGGGCACGCCGGAGGATGTCTACAGGCAGGCGCGTTACGCCATCGAGGCCGGAGTCGATATCATCGGGCCGGAGTGCGCCATTCCCCTCACAACGCCCCTGGCCAACCTCCGGGCCATTTCGGCCGCGGTGCTCGATGGTTACTGATTCGGATCGGGGTGTATCCCCCATCACTTTCCAAAGGAGAACTGCCATGGCCACATACCATCGCTGGGAAGATTTTCCGCAAAGGACCATCAGCTATCTGGCCGGCCGGCCAGACGCGGATGCGATCAAGATTCGAATCCTGTCCTCGGCGCGGATGATGTTGACCGAGATTACCGTAAAGGGGGGCGGGACGATTCCCCGACATCACCATGAGGCGGAACAGATTATCCTCATACAGAAAGGGGAGGCCCGGGTGACGACCGGAAAGGAGGCGCCCCGCCTCCTGAAGGCCGGCGATATCTGGGTAGTTCCCTCCAACACCATGCACGGAATCGAATACCTGGGGGATGTAGAGGCGCTGGAGATGGTCAGCCCCCCCCGGATGGACAATTTTGTCGGCTATACCATCAAGCATACTTTTTTTGAAGGAGAATAGGATGGGCAACAGCGCAGAAAAGATCGATCGCCTGCAAGCGGAGTTTTCCGAATGCATCGGCGCTAAATGGGTTTCCCGGCACGACACCTCGTTGATCCTGAAACCCCGGACGACGGAGGAGGTTGCCGCCATCCTCAAGACGGCGAACCGGACGGCGACACCCGTCCGGCCGAAGGGAGGGGGAACGGGCTGGTGGTCGAGCACTCAACCGCCGGCGGACGGAATCCTTCTCCAGTTGACCCGCATGAACGAGGTCCTGACCATCGACGAGGCGGTGATGACGGTCACCGTCGAGGCCGGCATCACCTTCAGCAAACTGGAGGAGGCGCTGGGATCAAAGGGCTACAGGCTCATGATCTTCCCGGAAAGCGGCAAAACGGCGACGATGGGCGGGCACATCCAGACCTGGGGGACCAGCCCCCACACCAGCAGCGTATTCGAGGATCAGGCAACCCAGCTTGTGGGCCTGAAGGCGGTCCTGCCCACCGGCGAAACCGTTCCGACCGGCGCCGGGGCCCTCGCCACCGCCACGGGCCATTTCGGCAGGCGCTTTTTCCCTGCGGACCTGACGGGGATCTTTATTGGGTCGGAAGGGGCGTTCGGGATCATCACCGAAGCCTCCCTGAAGATATACCGGCAACCGGAAGTATCGCTTACGAAGATCGCCTGTTTCCCCGATATTCAGGCGGCCGTCGATACGTTACAAAGCTTTCAGCGGGCGCAAAGAAGCGGAGGGATCTCCACCCTCGTCGAACAGCGTCTCGTACCCAAGGAAATGCTCATCGCCGCGATTCCCAGGCTGAAGGGATCCATCCCCGAAATGTGTCCTTTCCTGCTGGTTCTCCGGACGGAGGGAGACCGAAGCGATGCGCAGAGGCACATGGCCAGGGCCTGCCATCTGTGCAGGGAACAGGGTGGCAAGGTGGCTGTCCAGGACGATCTTCCCGAATGGTGGGCGGGCCGCTTCGGGTCTTTTCCGGCGGCAGCGCTGGGCAAGGGGCAAAGGATCATGATCGTTGCGATGGTGCCCTTCGATCGGGTGGTTGAAGCCTTTTCCATCGCCGAAGCGTTCGGGAAAACGCATGGCCTCAGTCTGAAGCTGCGCGGGTACCCTTTCGGCGGACCCGTCCTGCTGGCCCACGCCAGCATTTCCTGGGAAGCCGCACGGCCGGAAAGCAGGGAAAAGGCGCTGGCCCAGGCAAGAGATCTGATGGACGCACTGATGCAAATCGGCGCCGTCCCTCACCGGGTGGGAACGGATTTTCTGCCCGTCCTGACCGAAAAACTCGATCCTGGTTATCTGGATTTTGTAAAGCGCATGAAAGCGATGCTGGACCCGAACGGAATCATGAACGCTTTTTCCTGGCAATGATGGCGTGGATTTCCTCCACCGGGGCGCAATTCGCAATAGCCGTCTCCATCGCCGCCTCGACGTTTCAACCACGTCTTGTAAACACTGGCCCATTCGCCAAAGTCCAGGACCCATCTTTCATCTTCCGGTTCTTCACCATTGTGGTAGGCGGCGTAAAATGTTTCCGAACGAATCCCGTACTTACGTTCAAAAGAGAGCATCTCCTCTTCCAGGGCATGACGGAAGCGGGAGCAACTGCCGGTTCCCTATTATCATGCCGTCTTTACAGTCCCAAGGGAACTGCACGAGATCATCCGATCACATCAGAAGATTTTCTATGCCCTTCTGATGGAGGCTGCCGCCCTTTCTCTTATGAAACTGGCTTCAGACTCCCGCTATGTAGGAGGGATGATCGGCATGCTTTGCGTTCTTCACACCTGGACGCGGGCATTGGTCTATCATCCCCATGTCCACTGTCTCATCCCGGCAGGGGGGCTTTCCCACGACAAACGATATTGGATTGAGTCTCGAAAGAATTATCTTGTGCCGGTATGCGCTCTGTCTGATATATTTCGGGCCACTTTTATTGCCCTGGCGCGCAGGAAACTTCCCCAAAAGGTATTCCCTCAGTCGATATGGAACATTCCCTGGGTGGTCTACTGCAAGCTCTGTGGCCATTCAACAGAGAAGACCCTCTCCTATCTCGCCCGGTACGTTCACCAAACCGCAATCACCAACAGCCGAATCCTTTCCGTAGAGCAGGGCAAGGTCACATTCCGCTACAAAGATTCCAGGGAATGCCGATGGAAGATCATGACTCTTGAGGCATCGGAGTTCATCCGTCGCTTCCTTCGGCATGTCCTTCCCCGAGGCTTTCACAAGGTCCGCTATTACGGCATCCTGAGCCCCCGAAACCGAAACCTCCTCGAACAGATCCGCCGGGAACTAACGAACAAGACCGAAGCCACTGAAGCTGAATCATTGAATCGTGATTCAAATACCA
>MICN01000126.1 GCA_001829875.1 Syntrophus sp. GWC2_56_31 | reverse complement strand
TCCAGAGACGGATCTGCTCCGCCCCCTGGTGGACGAACATGCCAACCCCGGAACGGACGGCGCATCCCGCCGCCTCGGCCTCCCTCAGGAGCCGTGTCCTGACGGGGTTGTAGATCATGTCCATCACCCGCGGAAAATGGACAAGGAATTCTTCCCCCAGGGGCGTCAGGTCGGTGTCCGGAAACATTCCCAGCGGCGTTGTGTTGATCAGGCAGTCCGCCTCCAGGCGGCCGATCTGCCCGGGAAGCGCCCAGCGGCATCCGAGACTTCCGGCCAGCGCCCTGGCCCTCTCCGCCGTCCGGTTGACGACAACGGCTGTTCCCCCTTGCTCAATGAGCGTAAAGAGGGCCGCCCGGGCCGCGCCACCGGCGCCGAGGACGACGAAGGTCCTGCCGCGTATCCCGATCCAGTCTTCCAGATCCCGCGCCAGCCCTGGACCGTCCGTGTTGTAGCCTACAAGCCTCCCGTCGCGGTTGCCGATCGTGTTGACCGCCCCGATCGCGGCAGCGTTTTCATCCACCTCGTCGAGGAGCGCCATGACCGTCTCCTTGAAGGGGATGGTGATACTTGCCCCCCGGATGTCGCGCTCCCGTACCTGCCGGACGACATCGGCGGCATCCTTCACCCGGTAGGCGGTGTAGGTGGCCGCGAGCCCCATCTTCGCGTAGGCCGCGCTGTGCATGAGCGGGGACAGACTCTGCGCGACGGGATCACCGAAGAGGGCGAAGCGCAACGCCGCATCCGGGCTTTTTACGTAGCCGTTATTCATTGGCGACCTCGTGAAAACTCATAAACGTCATAAAAACGAAACGGCTTCGTAAAAAGGCCGCAGGCAAGGCGCGCGAATCCTGAGGAGTGAGGCGTACTTTTGCGTACGCCGCAATGACGAAGGATGAAGCGTAACGCCGCATCCGGGCTTTTTACGTAGCCGTTATTCATTGCATGATCCTTCCTCCAGGAGCCTGTTGATCTCGCGCATCTGATGGATCGTCATCTGGCCCGGGGCCGACGCCTCTTCCGCCTCCAGCGAAGCGTAAGCGATGACGGAGCCGAGCAGGGGCGCCATGATCCGGCTGATCTTTCCCGGTCTTCCCATACAGAAGGCGATGATCGCCTGGCCCCTCTGCCGGGCGAACGGGATGAGCTCCAGAACCCTCAGGCAGTCGGAGACGTCGTCCGCACGGGTGACGATCTTGGCAATCGCGGGACCGTCGGCCATGCACTCTTCAAGCTTAAATTTCAGGAATTCCGAAGGAGGCGTCCCGGAAAAATCGTGCCAGGAGACGATCAACTTCGCGGAGGTTCCGACAATCGCCTCCCGCAGTCCCGACTTCAGGGCGGGGTCGGTGGCCGTTTCGATATCCACATAATCGGCGCCCAGACGCACCGCTTCCTTGAGTCGTTCGACCCGTTCCTCCTCCGTCCCGGCGAATCCTCCGCCCTCTTGACGGCTTCGGTTCGTGACAATCACCGGGGGACGGCGTGCGGTCAAGAGCCGTTCCAGATCGGCGGCCGGAATCCTGTCGATCCGAAGCTCGACAAGGCCGGCCAGAAGCGCGGCACGCCCCATCCTTAGAATGGCCGTATCGGTTGTCGCGGCGGCGATGGGAATGCAGATCACGGGAGCTCCTCACCCCGGGGATATGACCCCAGAACCTTGAGGAAGGCCGTTCGGTTCTTCAACTCGGCAAGGCACTCCTGCGTCTTTTCCTCGGCAATATGCCCGGCAAAGTCTGCAAAGAAGAGGTATTCCCATATCCGGTCCCGCATCGGGAACGACTCGATGCGCATCAGGTTGAGCCCGGCCTCGGCGAAGGGGGTAAGCGCCCGCTGCAGGGCTCCCGGGACGTGGGGCGTACCGAAGAGAAGCGAGGTCTTGTCGTGCCCGGTGGTCCCTCCGCCGGCCTTGTCCGCCTTCGGTCCGATGACGAGAAACCGGGTCGTGTTGGCGGGGTTGTCCTCGATTCCTTCCGCCAGGAGCTTGAGGCCATAGGTTTCTGCGGCCAGAAAACTCGCAACGGCGGCGGCCCGTTTATCATCCCGAACCCGCCGGGCCGCACCCGCGGTGCTTTCCACCTCTACGAGCGAGACGCCGGGGAGATGGGTGCGCAGCCATACCTGACACTGGGCGAGGGCCTGGGGGTGGGAGTAGACCTTGCGGATCGCATCCGGGTCGTCGCAGCTCGCCAGAAGGCAGTGCCGGACCCGGAGGAACACCTCCGCCCGGATGACGAGCGGAGTCGAGATGAGACGATCGAGCGTGGTCTTGACCGCACCCTCGGCGGAGTTTTCGACGGGTACGATCCCCCATTGCTCCCTCCCCCTTTCCACCTCGTCGAAGACCTCCGGGATCGTAACGGTGGGTATCGCGGCGATCCCCCCGCCGAAGTGGGCCAGGGCCGCCGCATGGGAGAAGGAGGCCTCCGGTCCCAGGAAGGCGACGGTGGTCGGCGTCTGGAGAAAGCGGGAGGCGGAGAGGATCTCCCGGAAGATCCCCCGGAGGGCCGCCTCCGAAAGGATGCCGTCGTTGAGTGTCTCCAGATGGCGGTAGACCATGGCCTCCCGGGAGGGATCGTAAACCTCGCGTCCGGCGGCCCGCTTGGTCTTGCCGATCTCGACCGAGACGGCCGCCCGCTCGTTGAGGAGGCGGACGATCTCCCGGTCCGTTTGTTCGATCTTCGCCCTGAACTCCTGCAAGATATCTTGGCTCATGAGTGCAATCCTTCCAGTGTTTTCTTCAGTATCTTTTCCGGTATCCCCCCGTTCACGAGGGGAACCCCTAGTTTCTTCAGCAGGACAAAATGGACGGTCTCTCCCTTTTTCTTCTTGTCCCTCGTCATGCGCGCGGCAATCTCTTCCAGATCCAGGTTTTTGGGGATCCGGTCGGGGAGGCCGACCGCCCGGATGACCGACACGATCCGCCGCCGGTCGTCTTGGGGCAGGTGATGAAGCTCCTCCGAGAGGATCGCCGCTGCCACCATACCGATCGAGACGGCTTCGCCGTGGGAGAGCACGTAGGCGGATGCCGCTTCGACGGCGTGGCCGACGGTGTGGCCGAAATTCAGAATACGCCTGAGCCCTCGATCCCATTCGTCGAGCTCGACAAGCCCTTTCTTGATCCGGCAGGCGGTCGTGATGATCTTCTCGAGAAACGCGGATTCCCGAAGGCCGCCGGAAGCCGCTGCGGCCTCGATGACGTCCAGCAGCTCCGGGGTCTCGATAACCCCGTATTTGATCACCTCGGCAAGGCCGCTGCGGAACTGCCCGTCGGGGAGTGTCTCCAGGAAGGAGAGGTCGATGAAGACCCCCTTCGGTTGGTAGAATGTCCCAAGGATGTTCTTGCCGGCGCCGGTATCGACCCCCGTCTTCCCTCCGACGCTGCTGTCCACCTGGGCCAGGAGGGTCGTCGGTACCTGGATGACCGGGATACCCCGCATGTAGATCGAGGCGGTGAACCCTGTGAGATCGCCGATGACGCCGCCGCCCAGGGCGATAAGCGCGGTGGACCGGTCTGCGCCGAGGGCGATCAGTTTTTCGACGATGGAAAGGACCGTCCGCATCTCCTTTGCGGCTTCTCCGGGGGGCACGGTGATCCGGTCAACGCGAAGCCCGGTCTTTTTCATGGCGGCTTCGACCCTCTCCCCGTGGAGGGTGTCGATGTGGGTATCCGTGACGACGACCACCCTCTCGGCCCAGTTGTTTTTTGCCAGGATCAGCCCCATGCGGTCGAGGATCCGCTCGCCGATGTGGATCTCGTAGGAGTTTCCGAGCTTCCGGTCGAGGTTCACTTTCAGCCTGTTCATCAAAGCCTCCCTATGCCGTTGCGCATCGTGTCCGTCAGGAGAGCTACCTCGTCCATGAGCCGGTAGAACTCCTCCGGCCGGAGCGACTGGGGCCCGTCCACCAGTGCCTTTTCCGGTTCCGGATGAATCTCGATGATGGCGCCGTCAGCCCCCACGGCCACGGCCGCCCTGGTGAGGGGGATGACATATCTGGCGTGTCCGGAGGCGTGGCTCGGATCGATGATCACCGGCAGATGGGTCAGCTCCTTCAGGACGGGTACCGCGCTGATGTCGAGGGTGTTGCGCGTCGTTGTCTCGAACGTGCGGATACCCCGTTCGCACAGGATCACCTGCTCGTTACCCCCGGAGAGGATATATTCCGCCGACATGAGAAGTTCTTCGATCGTCGTCATCATCCCCCGCTTGAGGAGGATGGGCTTCCGGCAGCGGCCGACCTGCTTCAGGAGGGCGAAATTCTGGATGTTCCGTGCGCCGATCTGGAGGATATCGCTGTACTCTTCGACCAGGTCGACATCGGCCGTGTTCATGACTTCGGTCACGACCGGCATCCCCACTTTTTCGCCGACCATCTTGAGTAGCTTCAGCCCCTCTTCCTCCATTCCCTGGAAGCTGTAAGGCGATGTCCGGGGTTTGAAGGCCCCGCCCCGGAGGATCTTCGCCCCCGCCTTTTTAGCGATATAGCCCGATTCCATCAGCTGTTCTTCGCTCTCTACCGAGCAGGGACCGGCGATGACAACGAATTCGCCCCCGCCGATTTGCGCCTCCCCGATCCGGATGACCGTGTTTTCTTCTCTAAACTCCCGACCGGCCAGCTTGTATGGCTTGAGGATAGGGACGCACCTTTCCACGCCGGGGAGGAAGGCCGCCGCTTTCAGATGGACCCTGCCTCTGTCGTCGCCGACGGCGCCGATGATCGTCCTCTCCACGCCCTGGGAAATGTGTGGCTTGTAACCCACGGACGTGATCCATTCGATCACATGGTCGATCTGTTCCTGTGTGACATTTTTTTTCATCAGAATAATCATGGTTCACCTCGCAAAATAAAATGGCCGTGGTGATCTCGGCGCTGCCACCACGGCCATGGAGAAACAAAAAAGCCATGGGCAGCGTCCTTTCGGTCTGTCCATGGCTTAGTTGATCGGGTTGTTTGTTTTCCCTTATGTCCTCCTAAGCAGCGGGCAGACCTGTGTATAAAAATAATAAAACCAAAAGAAGTTCGTGTTATACACTTTGCCTGTCCTCTCTTTTCTGCTCACGGTCCAACGCTCCTTAGAAAGTGGGCGTATAAAAACACAGTCCCCGCCGGTTGTCAAGAAAAAATGTCAAAAAGAATTTCAGAGAAAATAATTTCCATTTTCGCCTTGACAGTGATCCGTCTCTCTGATTGACTCCGCTGCATATGAACGATACATTGCGATCCCGGTTTTCTCAAGGACTAAACGATATCTTTTACGGATGGTGGATCCTCCTCGCCTGCTTCATCATCAGTATTGTGACGGGCGCCGTCACGTTCTTCGGCTTCACCGCCTTCTTCGACCCTCTCGTCAAGGAGTTCGGCTGGAGCTCTACCCAGATCTCCTTTGCCCTGAGCCTTCGGGGCATCGAGATGAGCATGCTCTCTCCCGTGGTCGGTTTTCTCGTCGACCGCGTAGGTTCGCGTCGGCTTGCCCTGTGCGGCGTGATTACCATAGGCATCGGTTTTATCATGCTCAGTTTCACCCAGGAGCTCTGGATGTTCTACGCGAGCATTATCCTGATCGCCTTCGGGGGGGGCGGCTGCACCGGCGTCGTCATGATGCATGTCATCACGAGCTGGTTCCAGTCGAAGGTGGGCCTGGCGCTCGGGATCCTGACCTCCGGCTTCGGCGCCAGCGGCTTCCTGGTTCCCGTCATCGTCTGGCTGATAGACGACTTCGGCTGGCGGACAGCCGTGATCATCCTTGGAGCGGGGACATGGCTGATCGGGATTCCCCTCGTGTTTGTCATCCGCAATACCCCTGAGGAGTGCGGTCTCCATCCCGACGGCAGGAAAACAGACATGCTGAAGACAGGGAGATCGGAAAAGGGCGACGCAGGAACGAATCAGATCCGGTTCGCGGATGCCCTGAAGAAAAGGGCATTTCTTTTTCTCGCCCTGAGCGAGGCGGTCCGGATGATGGTGGTGGCCGCCGTCATCACCCATATCATGCCTTATCTGAATGTCCTTCACATCCCGCGTGCAACGGCCGGTTTGATCGCCGCGGGTCTGTCGGTCATCAGCATACTGGGACGGCTGGGTTTCGGCTGGCTCGCCGATTTGTTCGATAAGCCGCACACCCTTGCCATCTCCATGACGATGATGAGCCTGGGGATGTTCCTGTTGTTCTACGTGGAGTTCTGGTGGGTCATGGTCCTTTTTCTTCTCCTGTTTCCGATCGGTTACGGGGGTGGGACGTCCGTCCGGGGGGCGCTCCTCGGGGAGTACTTCGGCAGGGCGGTCTTCGGCCGCCTCATCGGCCTGGTGATGGGCATAGGGGCGATCGGTGCGATGATCGGTCCGACGCTGACCGGTTTTATCTTCGACACCACGGGAAGTTATCATGCCGCCTGGATCGGTCTCGGGATCGCTTCCTGCTTTTCGGTCGTTCTTGTGCTGAACATCAGGCCGAAGGGAAAATCGCCCCTCGGGGGTTGAGGATCTCCCATAACACCTCAGCGTAGCCCCACCGCGGGTATAGCCGCCTTCCTCAAGACAATATATTGCGCTTGCATCTCCTGTATAACACTCCCGTATAATCTCCTTGACACGCAAGATCGCTTCCTGTAGCCTTAATTCACGCAGCAGCAATTTCTTATCGGTCACTTGAAATCAACCAAAATTAAATGCCCCGGCATACGGTCGAGGCAGTTGAGTTTATTAAATAATAGGAGGGTTTTATGAAAACAAAAAAATTTGTGTTGTTAGTAAGTGTTTGCTTAGTTTTCGTGCTGGTAATCATTCCCTCTAAAGGGATCAGCGCGCCGCCTAAACCGGCCACCATCATCCTTGGCACCCATGATATTGGAACCGGAGGCTATCGTCTGCTGGCCCTGGTAACCGAGTCCCTGGTCGCAAAGTACCCGGAGATCAAATGGCGGTCGATACCTTCGGGCGTCGATCTGGCCAGAACCATGATGGTCCGTACCGCGGCAGCGGCTACCACCCTCCACACGGCGGGGTCTTGCTGGTTGATCCAGGAGGGCCTGTCCGATTATGCCGAAATCGAATGGGGCCCCCAACCCATCCGAGAGGTTTACCTCCCCGAGCATGTCGGACAGGGTTTTGTTGTAAAAGGGAATTCATCCATAAAGACCGGTTATGATTTAAAGGGTAAAACCGTAGCGACCTACCCGGGTTCGCCATACCCTACCCTCATTAATGAGTCGATCCTGGCCTTTTTTGGTCTGACGTGGAAGGATGTGAAACCTATTGCGATGTCCAGCCCCCCCGAGGGGTACCGAGCCGTGAAAGACGGGCATGTTGATACCGCTTTCATGAACGCGGCATCCAACATAGCGACCGAGATGGCCTCCATGCCAAGCGGTATCCGTTGGATAGACATGCCGGCGAGTAATAAAGAAGGCTGGAAACGGGTTCGGAAGGTGGTGCCCGTTCACATGCCAAAAACGCTGATTGTCGGCCCGGGGATATCGAAGGAGGACCCGGCTGAAATCATGACCGTGGCTTATCCTGAAATTATCACCTACGAGAAGGAGGACGAAGCCACTATTTACTGGATCCTCCGAGCCCTGCTTGAAACGCGGTCTTCGTGGGAAGCAAAGGACCATTCGCTCAAGAACGATTGGACGATGGAGAAGAACTGGCGCCTCTGGGAAGGGGGCATCACCCCGATGCATAAAGGCGCTATCATGTATTACAAAGAGATAGGTCAATGGACTCCGGCGCGCGAGAAACTGAACGAGGAGCGGATCGCGCACCAGAAGGAGCTCCGGGCCTATTGGGATGAGGTGGTTCAGCAGGCTCAGAAAGAGAAGATAAAAACAAAGGCCTTTCCGGGTTACTGGTTGAAAAAGTACGAAGCGCGGTATAAAAAGTAGCGATCCGGGAGGAATTGCGCCGGGCGCTCCGCTAAACGCGCGAAGCATCGATCATCGATAGCCACGACAGGGCGACGTCAACGGCCGTAAAAATTGAGGTGTTGCCTGTCGGCGGGGCGGTATCGGCAAGCGAAGTGCGTGGAGTTTCCGGTGTGATTCCTCCCAATCCTGTTTTGTTGTTACAGGCTTTACCGGAGCCCGGCATCCAAAGCGAAATCTGAAACGGCCCTGATTTAATAGAAGAATCAAATGCCGAAATAGGGGGATACCGATACATGGAAAAGGATCGACAAAAGAACGCGAATGATGGGCCAGCGCTTGACGAAGCGGAAAAGCTAAGCGTGGGCAAGGAACGGAAGCTTCAAGGGTTCTGGCGCGCGATAATCATCATATCCGGGCTTATCGTTATTTCACTGGGAATCAATCAGGTATTTGACTTACGGTTCTTCGTCGAGTACCACTTGTATAACTTTACATTGTACTACATCATGTTAGGGCTTCTCCTGTCGGGTTCTTTTCTGAGGTATCCGTTGAGGTCGAACCTGACCGAACCCTGGGCTTCAAGGTTTTTTGGGGTCGATGTCGGCCTGTTTTTATTGACGGTCGTCATGTTTGCGTATTTTGCATGGCACGGGATGGAGATCATCGTCAAAGGCTGGTCATTTTCGGCTCCCCCTGATGCCAAGATAATGGCGGTCATCGCGTGGTTTTTGATCCTGGAATCGATCCGGCGGATCTTCGGCACGGTATTGTTCTCGGTCATTGCGGTTATTTCCTTTTACCCGTTATTCGCAGCACACATGCCGGGATTTCTGGAGGGCATCGAACAGTCGTTTGTCGTGACGGCCACGTTCCACATTCTGAGCCCGCAGAGCGCCGTAGGGCTTCTGTTGCGAACGTATGTCGAGATTGTGCTGGGCTTCGTTTTGTTTGGCATCGTGGTTGCCGAGACCGGGGGGGGCGTATTCTTCCTGGACTTGGCACTGTCGATGGTCGGACGTATGCGAGGTGGGACAGCCAAGGTCGCCGTTATCGCCAGCGCTTTGTTCGGGTCCATCAATGGTCAGCCGATAGTGAATGTCCTGACCACGGGAGTGGTGACGATTCCCGCCATGAAAAAAGCGGGTTTCGCGCCGCATATCGCCGGGGCGATAGAAGCGTGTGCCTCGACCGCCGGCACCTTTACACCACCCATCATGGGAATTTCGGCATTCATCATGGCCTCCTTTCTGAATGTTCCCTACTCTACCGTGGCCATTGCAGCCGCCATACCCGCGTTCTTATACTATTTCGGGCTATATATTCAGATAGATGGTTACGCCGTAAAGCATGGACTCGGGGGGCAAAAAAAAGAGGATATACCGTCATTTTTGCAAACCCTGAAGACCGGCTGGATTTATCTCCCGGGAGCGGCGGTATTGATTTATTATTTGTTCTGGGAGAGGATGATCGGCGTATCTGCAATCGCCGGAAGCGCATGCATCCTGGCTTTGGCCCAAATCCCCAAAAAGTCGAGGTTTACCTGGCCGAAATTTCTTCAGTTTATGGAAAATGCCACGGGCACGTTGATCGACCTGATCGTTGTCATCGCAGGGGTGGGAATGCTGGTCGGTGTTTTTTCACTGACGGGTATCGGTGTCTCGTTCGCAAGGGAACTGATGAACTTCTCGCATGGGAACTTGACCTTGTTGCTTATCCTATCGGCGGTGGCAGGCCTCATTATGGGGATGGGGATGACTCTGCTGGCCGTTTACATCTTTCTCGCCGTGGTTCTGGCGCCTGCCCTGATCGTCGCAGGAATCCAGCCGCTGAGCGCACACATGTTTTGCCTGTATGTGGGGATGTTGTCCTACATTACGCCTCCGATCGCCATGGCTGCATTTCCGGCAGCCGTCCTGGCCAGGGCTTCAGCCATGAAAGTGGGACTCAGCGCATGCCGCTTGGCGGGGGCTGAATACCTCTTGCCCTTCCTCTTTGTGCTCGATCCCGGGTTGTTGCTCATCGGGAAGCCTTCGGCGATTTTACTCTCGTTCGTTACGACTATGTTCGGCATCTTTATTATCGGAACGTCGCTGGAGGGATACATGCAGGGCCTGGGCAAACTATGGCCCGGAACAGGAAGAGGGTCGCTCGCAGGATACAAATACTATAGTTACGCGCTAAGGGCGATCCTCGTTTGTGCCGGGGTTCTATTGGGGTTGCCCTGGTTATCCGTCAAGGCAATCGGCCTGGCAATAACGGTTGCTGTCTTGCTGCCGATGGTAGCCCGGAAGATATCGGGCAGGCTCAAGGAACCCGGAGCAGCGGCTGCCGGATAAGAAAAGCAATTTCTATCACGTATCAGTCACCATCTTATACAGAGGCATTCTCGTTCTATGCGGGATCATCCAGCGTCTGGGCGGCGCGCAGGAGATTGAGCGAATCGGTGCCGTCTCCATGCAGAAACGTGAGGAGATCGCGGATCATCTTTTCGACCGGATAGTCGCGCAGGATGCCGACCCCGCCCAGGATATCGAGCGCCCTGCCGATGACCCTAAGGGATGCCTGATCGCTGAACACCTTTCCGTAACGGGTGAAGCGGGGAGTAAACGTCGGGTCATTCTCCACCCCCCAGCAGATGCGCCACATGAACTGCTCGGCCACCTCGATATCCATCAGCATCTTGGCAAGCTGGCTCTGGATGTTCTGATGTTCGATGATGGGCTTGCCGCCCTGGATACGCTTTTTTGCGTATTCGTTGCAAAAGCGAAAGATCCCCCGCATGAT
>MICN01000125.1 GCA_001829875.1 Syntrophus sp. GWC2_56_31 | reverse complement strand
GACTCGACGAGATTGAAGACGATCGCCGGGCAGAGGGTGCTAAGCGTCCGGGCGGCCGCTGCCAGATCCAAAGAAACGGGCACATTGACCGGCTCATGGCTCAGCCTGGCAAGGCCCTCCGTGACGTAATCCACCTGCACGAGAACATCCTTCTCGTCGGGGCACGCGTCTTTTGCCACCTCTCCATGCAGGATTGCGATTTTCATGATGCAGTCCGGATGCGCCTCATCGCGGAGCGCACCATTTTGTCAATCATCTCCCGGTAGGGCATCCCGGCGAGCTCGCACAGGATCGGAAGATCCGAGTGGTCTGGGCGGAGACCGGCCAGGGGATTGATCTCCATGAAGTGAGGAATCCCATTTGCGTCGGCGCGAAGATCGACCCTTCCCCCGTCGCGGCAGCCAAGTCCCCGCCAGGAGGCGAGCGCCGTCTCTCCTGCCAGCTGCGCCATTTCGTCCGACGCAAGGCGGTACTCGATCCGGCCGTGCCAGTCTTCCTTGTTTGTATAGGAGTAAACCTCCTTTTCGGCCTTCTCGGTGAGGTGGACCTCCAGCACACCCGGGACAAATGCCTCCCTGCCGGTTCCGATGATGCCGACGGTGAACTCTCGCCCGGGGAGGAAAGCTTCGATCAGGACGGGTTGTCGAAATGTTTCAAGAAGCAAGAGGCAGACGCGTTTAAGCGCCGTCCTGTCGGTGATCTTCGAAGCAGCCGTCACGCCTTTTCCCGTCCCTTCGGCGATCGGCTTGGCAAAAAGCGGAAACGGCAGAGCCACCCGCTCGATCTCTTGCGGAGATTCGACGACAGTAAAATCCGGGGTAGGGATCCCGAGGTCCCGGATCACCCGTTTTGTCATCCCCTTGTGGAGGGTGAGCGACAAAACGAGTGGATCGGAAAATACGTAAGGAATATCGTATGCTTCAAGTAATGCTGGAACCTGTGCCTCGCGGCCGAAGCCTCGGAGCCCTTCAGCGATATTGAAGACGAGGTCCCACTTCTCACCGTCAACCAGCCTCTTCGTCAGCTCCCGGATGCAGCCGATCCGCTCCGTCTCATGTCCGAGGTCGCGCAGGGCGTCCTCAATTGCCGCTATCGTCGCCGGGTGGTCGAATTCGGCTGTTTCCTCTTCTCCATAGCCTTCGACCAGGTAATCGTCCCGAAGGTCATAGGTCATTCCTATTTTCAAAGTTCTGTCCAGGATGATTAGTGGATGACGTTTTCTTCCGAAGGGCAGTCCGGATAGCGGAAGACCTGTCCCTCGTAATTTCGCAGAATCAAGTCCCCGTTTTCCTGCCCAACGACATACTCGGGCAGAAGAGGGATTTTGCCGCCGCCGCCGGGGGCATCGATGACGTAAGTCGGAACCGCGTAACCGGTGGTGAATCCCCTGAGCCCCCGGATAATCTCCAATCCTTTGGCGACCGGGGTCCGGAAATGGGACGAACCGGGAATCGGATCGCATTGGTAGAGGTAGTAGGGCTTGACACGTATTTTCAGCAGACCATGGAAGAGACGCTTCATCGTCTCGGTGTCGTCGTTGATCCCGGAAAGGAGCACCGTCTGACTTCCGAGTGGAATTCCCGCGTCCGCAAGATGCATACAGGCTTTGGCCGTCTCCGGTGTCAGTTCGTCCGGATGGGTGGCATGGATGCTGATCCAGAGAGGGTGATAGCGCTTAAGCATCTTCAGCAGAGCGGGCGTGATCCGCTGGGGGAGGACGATAGGCACTTTTGTGCCGATCCTGATCAACTCTATGTGGGGAATCCTTCGCAGGTGTGCGAGAAGCCACTCCAGATGTTCATCGGCCAGGATCAATGGATCGCCGCCGGAGAGGAGAACATCGCGTATCTCGGGGTGCGATGCGATGTACGACAGACCGGTTTCCCATAGATTGACGCTTGGGCAGTGGTTGCTTTGGTGGCCGACCATTCGTGATCGGGTGCAATAGCGGCAATAGGTCGCGCAGTTTCCGGTCACCAGGAACAACACACGGTCCGGATAGCGGTGCACGATTCCGGGGACCGGACTGTCCTCGTCTTCGTGAAGAGGATCGTTCGACTCCCCGCTGCCGCGGAAGTGCTCATGCACGGTAGGCACAACCGTCCGGCGCAGCGCTTGCCGAGGATTCCACGGATCGAGGAGGCTCGCGTAATAGGGGGTGATTGCCAGCGGCAGGGAACTCGCCTGGCCGCTCATCGCATGGCGCTCATCGTCCGATAGACGGATCACCCGCCCCAAGGTATCCACATCGCGGATACGGTTATGAAGCTGCCAGCGCCAATCCTGCCATTCTGTGGGGGTGGTGTTCGGGAAGAAACGTTTCCGGAAGATCCGCACCCGGCCGTCGCTAAAAAAAAGCGGCCTGGGAATCGGTCTGGCCGGCAGGGCGGTGGGGGTGCTGATGGTGCTGAGTAACGTGCCAAAATCATTGTACTGGTTTAGACCGACAATGCCGGTCAACCTACCTGGAGGTTCTGCCTCCTCCGCAAAAAGAGTTTCACTTTCCATCTATTGATGCCTCCTAAAATGTAGTGTCCATCCCATCCTTGCTGATTTTCGACGTCGCTCTACTCCTTTTGTTATAGGCTGTCAACAAATAATTATACGCTGCCTGCATGGTCGTGACCATTATATTTACTTGACGATATAGCGCCTGATGGTGATGACCACCCTACCTTCTTCATCCTCTCCCAAGGCGCCCGTCGCCTCCACCTGGCGCTGGAGATAAGCAAAGAGCTCCTTTCCCTTCCTGTTACCGGCAATCCGATACTCTTTTTCGTCGGCTGTGGCGAGGGCCGCCACGATCACATCATGGTTGTCATTCCAATCCGCCGGGATAACGATCCCCGTGAGTGTGATGCTTTGAACCCTTTTTTTAAGCGCCATCAGGTCTGTTCCTCATTGGTAATGATAAGGAATATCCATGCCATGATGATAACGGTACGTTAACTAAGGATATTTACCGAAATGGCCAATGCCTTATAGGAACACGTAATTCCGATATCTACGGGATGATTTGCCATTTCAGCAACAATATAAGAAATTCTAAGGTTATTATCATTGATATCATTGATAAATACACAAACGGAACCATTAGTTCCGATATTTTTATGACAGGAACAGATAGTTCCTGTTTTCATTGATTGACATAACCAGCTCCTCGTGTAGAATACAGGACCTCATTCCGAAGGATTTTTTCATTGCCATTTAAAGAGGAAATGATGCCGGAACTCCCTGAAGTCGAGACCCTCTGCCGCCAGTTGAACGCTATCCTTCCGGGTGAGAAGGTCCTTGCCGTCGAGATTCTTGATCCTCGCCTGGGTGAGGGGGAAGGCGAAAGACTGATCGGCCGGAAAATTGCGGCCGTGTATCGTCGCGGGAAAAGTATCCGGATCGAAATCGGCAAAAGAGACCGATTATCCGACATGTCGCCCGAAACGGATCGTGGAAAAGTCAAGAAAATTCGGATGGACAAAGGATTCACGGCGGAGCTGCATCTCCGGATGACCGGCCGCCTCTTCTGGCAGACCGACGCGACGTCTTTACCTCCGTATACGCGCCTGGTCATGACCTTTTCGGCTGGAAAGCTACTCCTGATCGATCCACGGCGGTTTGCGACCTTTCATGCGCGGTCTCGGGGGGCCGCGTTGCCGCCTCTGGCGAATCCACTGGAAGGGCTGCCGGCGCGCCGTCTCGGGGAGATCGCCGGGATGCGGCGGCTTCCGGTAAAACACTTTCTCATGGATCAACGGATCGTCGCCGGTATCGGGAATATTTATGCCTGCGAGATTCTCCACCATGCGTGTGTCGATCCGCGGCGACCGTCGGGAAGCCTGGCGGCCAATGAATGGCGGAAGGTGGAGAAGGCTGCCGCCGTCATCCTTCCGAGGGCAGTGGCCTGCCGAGGGACGACGGTTTCCGACTGGCGCGATCTTTTTGGCATAAGCGGCGAGAATCAGAAGCACCTGAAAGTCTACTTACGCGATGGCGAGACATGCCGTCGTTGCGGCGGGAAGATCGGGTACATGAAGCTGAGCGGCCGGGGGACCTGGTTCTGCCCTGCCTGCCAAAAATGACGGCTTTCTTAACATTTTTATGACGACAATGTGATTTACAACATAAGTCCGTTATGATAATAAGAAAATTGAAAGGTTTTTAAATGAAAAAAGCACTGATCACCGGTATCACCGGCCAGGACGGATCGTATCTGGCCGAGGTCCTTCTTGCGAAGGGCTATGAAATTCACGGGCTCATCCGCCGGGCCAGCACCTTCAACACCGATCGGATCGACCATCTCTACAAAGATTTTCACGACCCTCAGGCGAGGGTCTATCTCCATTATGGCGACCTCTCGATTTCCGGACAGCTCACCGATCTCCTCCAGGAGGTCCGTCCGGATGAGATTTACCACCTTGGCGCTCAGAGCCATGTCCGGGTCAGCTTCGATATGCCCGAGTACACCGGCGACGTGACCGGCCTCGGAACGATTCGCCTGCTCGAGGCAATTCGGAAGACAGGGATCAAATCCCGTTTCTACCAGGCGTCCTCGAGCGAAATGTTCGGAGCGGCGCCGCCCCCCCAGAGCGAGACCACCCCCTTCCAACCGCAGAGTCCTTATGCCGCAGCCAAGGTCTACGCATACTACGTCGTCCGCAACTACCGAGACGCCTATCAGCTCTTTGCAGCGAACGGCATCCTTTTTAACCATGAATCCCCCCGACGCGGTGAGACCTTCGTCACCCGGAAGATCACCCGCGCCGCCGCCCGGATCAAGCTCGGCCTCCAGGAGAAGCTCTACCTCGGGAATCTCGAGGCGAAGCGCGACTGGGGCTTCGCCGGCGACTACGTCGAAGCGATGTGGCTCATCCTCCAGCAGGACAGTCCCGACGACTATGTGATCGCCACCGGCGAGACCCATTCGGTGCGGGAATTCGCCGAAAAGGTTTTCGACAAACTCGGCCTCGACTATCAGAAGTATGTCATGATCGATCCGCGGTATTTCCGTCCCACCGAAGTGGATGTCCTTCTCGGCGATGCAACAAAGGCCCGCAAGGCTCTCCATTGGCTCCCGAAGGTCAGCTTCGATCAGCTCATCGATATGATGATCGCCGCTGACCTGGAGACCGCTGAAAAGGAAAAAACCCTCGTCGATGCCGGTTACGCCTGCGGGAACACCCGGGTGATCTGATGAAAAAAAAACGTATTACGATCACCGGCGGCAGAGGTTTTTTGGGGAAACATCTCATCCGGACGTTCGAGGAGCGGGGCTATGAAAATATCCTCGTTGCCGACCTCCCCGAATACAACCTCATCCGACAGGAGGACATCCGCAGGCTCTACGATGGGCAGCGCCCCGACATCGTTATTCACCTCGCTGCCAAGGTCGGCGGCATCGGTTACAATCAGGAGAATCCCGGTTCCCTATTCTACGAGAACATCATGATGGGGGTCCCGCTGCTCCATGAGGGCTTCCTGCGGAAATTAGAGAAGTTTGTTGCTCTCGGCACGATCTGCGCCTACCCAAAATTCGCCCCCGTGCCGTTTAAAGAAGAAGACCTCTGGAACGGCTACCCCGAAGAGACCAATGCCCCTTACGGCCTCGCCAAGAAGATGATGCTCGTCCAGTCCCAGTCCTACCGGCAGCAGTACGGCTTCAATTCCATCTTCCTGCTCCCGGTGAATCTGTACGGTCCCGGCGACAACTTCGATCCGCGCTCCTCCCATGTGATCCCCGCCCTGATCAAGAAGTGTGTTGATGCGGTACAGCAGGGCGATGAGGAAATCATCGTCTGGGGGACGGGCGCCGCCACGCGGGAGTTCTTTTACGTGGAGGATGCCGCGGAGGCGATCGTCCTGGCGACCGAGAAATACGACAAGTCCGATCCCGTCAATATCGGCGCAGGTTTCGAGATCTCTATCCGAGACCTGGTGAGTCTCATCGTTGAGCTGACGGGGTTTCGGGGCCGCATCGTCTGGGATTCAACCAGACCCGACGGTCAGCCCCGGCGGATGCTCGATACGACGCGCGCCTTCAATGAATTCGGCTTCCGCGCACGGACCGACTTCCGTGCCGGACTGACAAAAACTGTTGCCTGGTACAGGGCCGCTCATGCGGCCCGCTAAAGCTTCTCTTCGACGGATTTGATCTTCCCCTCGATGCGGTTTAGAGCCCCCTCGCGGTAGTCCATCTGCAGCGTCATGTAGATCCGGCTGCAGTCCTTCCGGAGTTCCGCGAAGCATTTCTCCACTACCGCCATGACCTCCCCCCACTCTCCTTCGACGGCCGTGCTCATCGGGCCTAGCTTGTAGGGGAGACCGCTGTCCCGGATGATCCGCAAGGATTTGGCCACATAGGGGCTGACGCTCGTTCCTTTGTCGGTGGGGAACATTGAAAAATGGATCAGTACGCTCATATCGTCTCCTGATACATGCAAGGCTGCGGCGGTCCTGCAACCGCCTATTTTTTCATTATTGCCTTGAGGACGGTCTCTACGTTGCGGCACTGGCGGCAGACGATCAGGCCGTTTTTGTCGACGAGGACCAGTGTCGGGACCCCCCGAACCTCGTAAATACCGCTTACCGTGCCGTCCAGGTCTAAAAGGGTTCGATAGGGCAGTTCGTATTTGGCGGCAAACTTGGCGACCTTTTCCTTCGATTCCTGGATGTCGACGTTGACGACCTCCAGCCCCTGCTTTGCATATGTCGCATGGAGGGATTTGAAGTGGGGGATCTCCTGGAGACAGAAGGTGCACCAGGTCGCGCTGAAGATGATCAGCACCGGGTTTTTCCCTTTTCGGTCGCTCAGACGGAATTGCTGACCCTTGAGGTCGGTAAGGACGAAGTCCGGGGCCTTGATTTCCTTGGTCAGCTTCGTGATATCAAACTGTTTGGGATTTGCGGCTGCGATGTCTGAGGGAAGGGCAAACACGGAGGCGAACAGCACGATAACAAAGATCCTCGATACAGTTTCTCGCAGATATGTAACTAGCATCTCATCTCCTTAGATCCAGAGAATACCGGCGTTGATCAGGAAATACTCACCGGTTCCGATGAGTATCCAGCCGAAGAGTTGACTGATCCGGACCATCCATCTTCCGGACCTTGGTATTCCGGCCAGAAGACCGGCAAAAGTGCCGAGGAAGATGAGGAGGGTCCCCATCCCGACGGCAAAGACAAACATCAAACTGGAGGCAAAGGCCAAATTCTGCCGCGTTGCCGCATAACCGAGAACGACTGCAAGCGCAGGCGCCGTACAGGGGCCCATGATGAGTCCCGAGGCCGCCCCGACGAGGAAGCTGCCCGTCATTCCCGGGTTTTTTTTCTGTCGCTGCACCCGAGTGACGAAGTCGGGCGTCCGGATGTGGAGGGAAAACAGGCCCATCATTGATAAACCCATGAGAATACATAGGTTTCCGAAAAGAAAATAGGTCCAGGGATTGGTTTGAATCTGGCCGAAAAGCTTTCCGGAGAGCGAGGCGAAGGCGCCAAGGAGTGTATAGGTGACGGCCATGCCCAGGACGTAAATCGCCGAGAGCACAAACCCCCGGCTTCGCGATCCTCTGCCGCGCGCGCCGATGAAGGCGACGGTGACCGGAATCAGCGGATAGATGCAGGGGGTGAAGCTGACCAAGATGCCGCCGAGGTATACGGCCAGATAGGCGAAAAGAAAGGAGTCCTGCAGATAGCCGGACAGACCGCTTATGAAATTGTCTATCATCCCTCGTCCTTCTTCCTTATAAGTCCGGGTAGAGTCCTATCGATCAAGGTCCGTTTCCCTTTCGTGATCATGCCCTGGTCAGTAGCATAAGCTGCGACAAAGGTAAATCCTTTTATCGCGTCGGACCGGTCGGGAGGAGGAAGGCCGCCACCCGGCGGACGAGCCTTCCGGCGATGGTTTCGGCGCTCCTGAGGGCGCCGAAGGGGCAGATCTCGATACAACAGTAACAGCGGATGCAGCGGTCGTAGCCGAACTGCAGCAATGTCCCCCTCGGCGTGATCGCTCCGGCCGGACAGATTTTGCTGCATTCACCGCACATTTGACAGAGAACCCCATCGCAGACCGGTCGCTGGAGGAGCTGACGGCGAATGAAGCCGTGGAGGAATCGCGGGCCGAAGACGAGGGAGGTCTGGCGGGGAAGGCAAAAGCCCCGGATCTCGGGGAGGGTCCCGTCGATCTTCGGTTCGATCAGAAGGCCATCCGTCTCCGCGGCGGCCTTGAGGACCGGCATCTGCTGCGGGTCGAGATCGAGCATCCGGCAGACAGCCAGATCGACGGCAAACGGGTCGCGCCCGGCCATCAGGACGCCGAGCGGCTTCGGGACGCCGCCCCGGCCGGGGCCCTGCCCCTCCAGGGCCAAGATGCCGTCGAGGATGTTGAATGTCGGCCTCAGGGTCCTGCCGATCTGCACGAGGAGCCGCGCGAAAGTCTGCCGATCGATGCCGGCCCGCATGTGCCATTCGGGTTTCCGGTAGCCGATGATGCAGCCGAAGAGGTTCTTGACCGTGAGGGTGAGGAGCATCTGGCTGTGGGTCTTGAGCTTGGCGAGGTTCACGATCACATCCGCTTGGATAGCCTCCTCGGCGATGGGGATCTCACCGAAAGGGCCGCCGACATCGACCAGAACCGAGTTTTGAAACGGCCGACATTCGCAGTCGAGTCCTTCGAGGGCGTCACGGATACCGCTCATTCGGAGGATCATCTCGAAGGAGCCGATCGCGGGGCTGTCGGCAACGAGCGGCCGCGCCCCCTTCGACAGGACATACTCCACAACAGACCGGACGATAGCGGGATGGGTCAGTATTGCCTGGCGCGGCGACGCCGGGGCGAGAAGATTCGGTTTGATCAGGACACGGCTGTCCCCATGTATTTGCCCACCCCCCATCGCCTCCATCATCTCGAAGATCAGCGGCCGAAGCGCATGATAGTCATAGATTGCCGCTCTGACAATGACACGGGACATGGGTTATCTCTCTCCGGTTGTTCTAAGAGGAAGCAACCACTCTTAGCAGGTGGTATGTCCAAGATGACCTGAATGGGATAGCGACTTCTTGCAGAACCAGGCTTTTAAACGGATAGGAAATCTTCCACAAGTTTCACGAAATATATTGGCTGTTCAATCTGAGGGCAATGTGCACAATCGGGAACCTTGACGAAATGGGCTCCGGGAATTCCATCGGCTATTTTGCTCGCCAGCTCCGGGATAGTTGTGCCGTCCAATGCACCTGCCATCACCAGAGTGCGGTTACGGATACCAGAGAGGGAAGGCTCAAAATTGACCCTTGTCAAGGCAATGCACAATCCCGAGAATATGGAGGGATCCATCTGGAGCAGCCTCTTTTTCCGCTCATTCACGATTTCAGGAAACGCCTGGATGAAAGAAGGAGGAAACATCCTTTGGATCGCCGTATCCAAACCTGCGGCCATTCCTTTATCCCTAACCGTCCCCGCCATGACCCGCAGGGATTCCTTGCCTGCTTCCGGAAAGGCGGACAGAGCGTCGGCCACAATCAATCGATCGAACTTCTCGCCGTGTCTGATGGCGAGCGCTAAGGAGATGAAGCCCCCCAGGCCGTTACCCAATACATCGGTCTGTTGGGGCAGCTCCAGTGTAGACATCATATCGGCAATCTGGTCGGCGTAGCTGTCAATACTCGAATCGATAGGATCCGACTTCCCGTAACCGGGCAAATTGACCACCCACAACCTGTGATTTCTGGCAAGAGCGGGACGCACCAAATCAAACGCTGTTTGATCTGCAAGCAGCGAATGTAAAAGTACCAAGTCTCGACCCAGACCCTCCTGCTCCACATCCAATACACCGTGCTTTGTTTCAATCAGCATTGACAGCTCCTCCTTTTCGCCGTCGTGTCAACACGCGTTGTTATAGAATGACCTCGGGAGGCGCAGTATACCCCGTCCCGTGAACGGGGTATACCGAAGATGGAATATCTCCTCGCGGGAAGCCCCTCTCAGAGGGAGGAGAGCTTCGCTCGCTTTGGCGCAAACACCCCATTGTCATCGCGTTCTTCTTGTTGCCTGTCCTGGACATGAATGATTAAAGCTATTTTCTTTCCCATGGATACTTTTTGGCTTTGACCTCCGCCTCATATTTTCTTTGGGATTGTTGGAAATAATCCCACACTTTTCTTGCCGGCGCGCCACTCGCTTCTTGTTTAGCCAAAAACCAGTCTTGGGCCTGTTTTGCAGCCTCGCGTGATGTTTTATCATCTTCCGGGCTGAGCCTTTTCATCGTGACTCCATGCTTCGCTTGCCAATCCTTGATCATGCCCCCCTCCAACTTGTAAAGCTCCTCAGCGAGATGAGAGGCATAGTCAAACCTCACTTGCGTGATGATATCTTGATTCTCTTTAGACAGACTGTCCCATAGTTTCGTACTCATAGCCGTCGCACAGGTCAGCACCAGTCCGGTGTCGCCCAAACCTATAAATTTCGTCACTTCATAATGCTTGAAGGCCGAACTGAGCTGGAAGACGAGGTCATACCCAAAAATGGTCCCCCGATCCACGGCCTCATAAATCTCTGCATAGCTCATAAAGATGGGGTTGATCCCCAGGTTTTCCATCCATTTGATACGGGCGCCCCCAAAGGTTCTGAAAGATTTCCCCTTTAAATCGCTTAATTTATTAAAGGGTCTTTTCGTGGCGAACTGGAAGAACCCGCTGTTGTGGTTGCCGATGATCTTAATGCCCGCCTTCTTTAATTCCGCTTTCAGATTGGGCTCGTTTTCTACCGTGTCGATGAGAGCCATGTTCCCGGCCCAATAGTCCTTCACATTGTAGGGCATATCGAGAACCATATAGAGCGGAAAATCGCTCGGGTTGTAGGTGGAGCAAGGCACGCCCACATCACAAACCCCTGACGTGGTTCCCTGCAAGGAATCCTTCCATGGAACCAGGGATTCCATCCAGAAAAATTGAAATTTTACCTGACCTTTCGTTCTTTTCTCTATTTCGTTTGCCCACCATTTTTGATTCTGCCCCTGGAAAGACTTCTCCGGAACAACCCCCGCAAATTTAAGGACCATGGGTTTTTTGTCTTTTGTCTGCGCCAAGAGCGACCCCGACATCAGCGTCACAGCCAGTAAACAGACAACCATAATGAACATATAGCCTTTTACCTTTTTCATCTTTATCCTCCTTTTTGGTCAAATTTCACCACTGATCGACGTCAACCGTAATACATATCCCCCTCTCTCAGGTTTGCAACTCCCTTTGACTCTTGCGCTTGTGATAAACATTTCATCGCATTGGACAAAGATTGAAGCACCAGCAGCGTCAGGCCGATAGCAAAAAGGATCCGAAAAGGCCAGATCGGGAATCGAAAGACGCCGATTCTCATTTCAAGTTGTCCCGTCTGTACAATAGCTATCTTCCATGCCCCCGCTGCCAAAATCGAGTAAATGACAATCCCAAATATATAAGCGAGCGAATCCAAATATCTTTGCGCCCTGTTTGAAAAATGCATGGTCAAAATCGTCACATTGGTATGCTGCCAATGCAGGTTCACGTAGGCCACGCCGAGATAGATACTTACCACCAGCAAGGATTCAGAGGCTTCGAGGGCACAGGGCAAGGGAACATACAATTCGCGTCCCAAGACGTTTAGAAACTCGACGATCAGCATGAGCACAAGAGCAAACGCGGCAATGGCGACGCCATACATTGAGAGATGATCTATCATGCTCAATATCTTTTTGTTCATTTTTTTATACCTCGCTGCATTCGCTATTTCATCAAACCTGGCAACCATAACGCGATGCTGGGATATGCATATAAGATGTAGACCACAAGCACCATCAAGATCACAAAGGGTAATGCTCCGGCAAATATTTCAGTTAATTCAATGGAATCGCCCATGGCCGCCTTCATGACATAAACATTCAGCCCCATCGGAGGGGTGATGCAGCCAATTTCAACGATCATGCACATGATCACACCAAACCAAATGAGGCTGAGACCCTGAGCCTCTATGATCGGGATGACGAAAGGCAATGTGAGGATCATCATGGAGATGGAGTCAAGAAAACACCCCAATATAATGTACATCACAAGGATCGCTGTAAAAAGCATGGTCTTGGTGAGTCCCAAGCCGATGAGCCAAGTGGCGAATGCGTCAACAATACCCGAATAGGTGATAAAGATCGTAAAAATGTTGGCGCCCGCGAATAACAGGAAGATAATCGTACTTGCGACAATCGTCTCCATAACCGCCGTCTTAAAGGCTTTCCAGGTGAGTTTTCTTTTAACCAAAGTGACAGCTAAGGCGGCAATCGCGCCGAGGGCGGCCCCTTCCGTCGGGGTAACGATTCCCGCATAAATTCCTCCGATGGAAACACTAAACATGATCACGATGTCGATAAGTTTTCTCAGGCTGGTGAAACGGGTTTTCCATGTAGTATCCAAGCTTGGATCGATAGGGGCCGAGGAGGGTTTGATCACGGCGAACAGGTATATTCCGAGCATAAAGACGCCTGTATATACGATGCCCGGCAATATACCCGCAATTAAAAGCTGACCTACCGATGTTTCAGTAGCGACTCCATAAATAACCATGATGATGCTCGGAGGAATGACGACCGCCAGTCCCCCGGCCGAGGCGACGATTCCGGTTGCGAATCTTTTGCTATAGCCGCTTTTCACCATCTCCGGCACGGCTATCTTCGCCATGGCTGCGCATTCCGCCAGGCTTGAACCTGCAGAAGCGGCAAAAAGGGCGCACGCTCCCACGGTAGCAATCCCCAACCCTCCCCGTATCTTTCCGATCCAAGCCCTGGCGGCATCGTAAGCCTCGTCTGTGATTCCGGCATAAAATGCAAAATAACCCATCAAAAGAAAAAGGGGAATTGCGGTAAACGTGAATTTTGAAGTGTGGGAATATACCAGATGGGGAAAATATGAAAGGACGCGATCAAAACCCATCAACTCGATTGACCCGACAATCCCTATCCCTGCCAAAGCGAAAGCGATGGGAACTCTCAGAAGAATAAAAACAAGGAGGGCAACGACGCCGATAACACCAACGACAAATGGATCCATCGAATCGATTCCTCTTTTATTCAGACAATCTTCTTCTTAAATTCTTCCACCGTCAGGACATGGCCCAAACAACGTTTCACATTTTCTAAACCGAGTATGTGGAGGTCTTCCCCGTACATACTGGCAACGCAATCCGAGATTACGATAACCTGAAAATCCCGGTTGCAGGCAGTAAATGCTGTGTTCAATACGCATGTGTTTGTATTGATGCCTATCAATACAACGGTTTCTATCTTCAGGATGCGGAGGAGAATTTCGAGATCGGTGCCGTAGAAGCAGTCCAGGCGCTTCTTGTTGTTTATCACATAGTCGCCCTTTACTAAAAGTTCCGGAATGATTTGCGTGCCGGGCGACCCCTCAAGGTTGTGGTCTGCCGCAGTGCTCTTACGACCCGGCGTAAGCCGATTCTCTTCTTCAGCAATCTGATGGAGGGCTTTCCAAAACTTGAGATTTAATCCCTCCGCTCCAAATCCTGTAAGGTTACGCTGAATGAGTATGACATGAATGACCGGAATCTTCTTGGAACGCGCAAAATTGAGGAGTTCTTTCGTGAAGCCAATCACCCTTTTGCAATCCTCCGGAGCAGCCGGCATCGTTGCAATGGAAGGATCCAGATGACCTCGGTGCATATCGATGGGAATAATGGCTGTAGTGGAGGGATTGATGACCAGGTTTTGATTCAATGTGGAGACCATTGCCGACCGATCAATAATCTTTACAGTATCCATAATATCTCCTTTCGTATTATGTCTTATCCTTAAAGAAAGAGACTTCGACTTTTTCCTTTTCGGGAGGAGGAGGCGTCACCTCAGACGCCCCCAGTGAAAAATCTTTGCGGCGACGATAGGTTTCCTGCTTGGCGATTTCCACCGCTGCTTTATTGAAGAGGGTCTTGATTTTTTTCGAACGTTTGGCCTGCTCCTCCTCCGAGAGGTCGATAAAATGGAGGCATCCGTAGAAGCAGAACTGAACGCACTTCGGCGATCCTCCACACAGATCGCATTTGACGGACTTCAGCTTCGGGAAAAACTCGATCGCCCCCACCGGGCAGGCCACGATGCAGCGGTGGCAGCCGATGCATTTGTCTTGGTCGAGATAAATGAGGGGATCCCCCCCTGGCGTCTTCGTTTTTGAAATCGCCTGAACCGGACAAACAGGCATGCACATCGGCTCTTCGCACTGCAGACAAACCGACGGACGCGACCATCCTTTCAACGCATTGCTGATCACGCGGATCCGTGAACGATCGGGTATAAACTCCCCCTCTTTGGCGCCGGAACATGCCAATTCACAGGACCGGCACCCGGTGCACTTCCTCTCATCAATGACTATAGCACGACCCATACGAGATCCTCCCAACATTCAACCCTTCTTCTGGACTATCCTCCGGCAACGATGATGGTGACAATCACCTCATCTCCTTCCTGGAGGGGTGTTTCAAATTTTTCAGGCAACGACAGGACGTTGCGACCATTGACGAGCAGAGCCAACCCCTTTCTGAGTCCGCCGTCGTCCATCAATTCTTCCGCCATTTGCGGACCATACCGGACGATCAGACATTCGAGAAGACCGTCGACGGTCAGATCATCCCCCTCGATCACGGTTCTTCCCTCCCTCAAGCTGTGGGTCAAAGCCCCCAAGGCCCTTACTTGGACTTTCACATTCCGTTCCCCATCAGAGCTTGAATGTTGTATCCTCGTTAAACTTGAACCGATGGAGGGTCTCCCGGGTGGGAATGCCGTTGCTGTCCCAACCCCGAACCGAATAAAAATCCTGCTTCATCTTCTTGAAATTTTCCGCGCCGATCACCCTGTCCTTCGTAGGACCTTCAGGATGGCTTTCCTCGATGACCCGCTTCGGCAGACTGTCATCGGCGGCGGTGAAGCCCTCGCGAGTGTTGATCTGGCGGATGAGGGTCTCGATCATTTCCGCGCACCCGTAAAGATCCTGGACCGAATAATCCCATCCGGTAACGGCATGGAGGTAGTCTCTGAAGTGACGCGTTTCCAGCGGGATAAACTTACCCTGGAAGTCACAGACCAGAAGCGAATGCATGATGCAATTGTCATCCATCAACTCTTTGACCATCTGGCCTTTTCCCTCGGTTGTAAAGGGGTGGACTCCCCCCAGCACTTCCTTCATGGGCGGCCAAGCCCTGCGGTGACATCCGCCCCTGGCGGTGGTTGAGTAAGTGATCGTGCTTCCCCAGCCGGCGCGGGGGTCATAGGCCGGGAATTCAAGCCCCTTTGAATGCATGGCAAAATCTTCCGAACCCCTGCCGATGGCTTTCGCCATATCTCTGACGCCATCGGCGCAAAAGTCGCCGAATCCCTTCCGAAAAGCGATCAGTTCAAGCAGCTCGTTCGCCGTCTGATAATTGCCGAAGCTGAGATCCAGTCCCCCAGTCTCTTTTTCGGTGAGGAGACCCTTTTTCATGCACTCCATGACAAATCCGATCACGTTGCCCGCCGAAATCGTATCCATGCCGAGATCATCGCACAGGTAATTCGCCTTGATGATCGAAGGCAGATAATCGACATCGAGGTTGGATCCCAGCAGTCCGATCGTCTCATATTCGGGCCCTTCCAGCTTTGTGTCCTTGTAAAGGCCTTCATTTACCTCGACAAACTTGCTGCAGCCGCAGATTGGACATCCATAGCAGGCGCGATCCGAAGTCGTCGCATTGGCAACCCCGTCTTTATCGATCGTCCCGATGCCCCTCTCGAACTGACCGGTGGAGAAGTTGCGGGTGGGCAGCATTCCCGCCGGATGGGTGATGTTGAGCGTCAGAGGGGTGCCGTAGCGATGGCGAGCGATCCCGATAGGGCTGACCTTGAATATTTTGTAATGCTCCTGGATCAATGCGAATATCCGCTCCATATCGGCGCATCGTATGCCGCCGCTTCCCTTGACCGCAACGGCCTTCAGATTCTTCGACCCCATGACCGCCCCGGCGCCCCCCCGGCCGGCCTGTCGAAAATATTCGCTGTTCACACAGGCATATTTGACCAGGTTCTCTCCCGCGGGTCCGATGCACATCTCGCCGCAATCCGGATGGAAGGCCTCCTTGAGATAGTCCTCCGTTTCGAAAGAGCCCTTCCCCCAGAAGGATTTGGCATCCCGGATCTCTACCTTTTCATCCTCAATGAATATAAAGACCGGACGAGAGGCCCTGCCGGTGATGACCAATCCGTCATAGCCGGCAAATTTCATTTCCGGGGTCATGCGGCCGCTGGAATAGGTGTCCAACCACCCCCCGGAAGCCGGAGATTTAGTGACAATGACATGTTTCCCCGAACCGGGGACAAGGGCGCCCCCGACAGGTCCGGAAAGCACCATGAGCACATTCTGCGGTGATAGGGGATCGGTTCCCGGCGGGATGAGGTCCCAGTATAGCTTGGCCCCCAGGCCCCTTCCTCCGATATATTTTTTCAATATCGTCTCGGAAAGAGGGATCGTCTTCGTCTTTTCTTTTGTTAGGTCGATGTGCAGAAGCTTTCCCTTGTAACCGTATAACATAAACCCTCCTCTTATTCTGATCTCAAACGGCCTGAATCTTTCTTCCCCTGCTTTTCCGCCCGAGAGCCGGTGTGAGTGAAGATTTTGCCGGCATGAATGACATGTTTCCGGATCAACCTCTCCGCGGCCGATCCATTCTTCTTTTCCAAGGCATCGATAATTTCCTTATGTTCTTTTATGGACGTATGGATCCAGGAATTGTCATCCAGGTTGGCCATGCTCATCATCCGGACCGTATCCCAAAAACGCTTCAATGTTTCGGAAAGGACGCTGATGTCACAGATATCTACGATCAATTTGTGAAATTCCAGGTTGGATTTGATGGACAGGGACAATTGCTTTTCTTTAGCTCCCCGTTTCATCATTCTTTCAATCTTTTTCAGACTCTCGATATGGGTACTATTTATCTTTGAGCAGGCAATCCGGCCGGCCAAACCTTCCAGGACGGACCTTACCAAAAAGATCTCCGCCATCTCGGTGCGGTTCGGCCTGGTCACGACGAGCTTCCGACCCGGCATGCGCAGAAGCAGACACTCCGATTCCAATTTCCGAACGGCCTCCCGCACCGGTGTTCGACTGACCCCGGTCTCTCTGGAAATGTCCATCTCTTTGATGGGGGTGCCGGGGGGGATTTTTCCAGAGACAATGGCCCTGCGCATGGAGACGTAAAGTGCATTGCTTAACGAAGAATTGGCGAATTCTTTCCACTCGATTTGAATGCCCAAATTCCGAAGATGGCTCGGTGTAGATTTCATGTTGCGTACATGTATACATTTTCAAAAAAGGCTGTCAAGCACTTTTTTAAGGTCATGAGGATTCACATTTTTCATTGATGCACCTTATGTCATTTTGATTGACAAGCCCCGCTGATTGTGAAATATCTCTCATTCAGTTGTGTGCGAATGAATGGGTGTTTACAGTCATTAAGCGAGGTGCCGCGATGGATCGCAAGCTGATCATACACAAATCACCGAACCTCATCCTCGCCGGTTTTGGCGCGCTGGATAAGATGGGCGAGGAGGCCGGAAACCTCGAAGCCAAGACAGCGCTCCTGGTCACCGATAAGGGCATTATCGCGTCGGGGGTCAGCGCGAAGGTCGAAAAGGTGCTGACGGACCAGAAGATCGCCGTGGATCTTTTCGATCAGGTCATCCCCGATCCCGATATCGCCTGCTGCGAGCTGTGCATCGAAAAAGCCAAAGCCGGTCGCTACGATCTGGTTGTCGGCGTCGGCGGCGGCAGCGCGATGGATATCGCCTCCGTGACCTCTACCCTGTGCACAAATCCAGGCAGCGTGAACGATTATTTCGGCGTCAATCTTCTGAGAAAACAGGGAATCCCCACCTTTCTGGTGGCGACGACCGCCGGGACCGGCGCCGAGGTCACGCCGAACGCCATTCTGACCGATACGGCGGCCAAGCTCAAGAAGGGCATTGTCAGTCCCTATATCCTGCCCCGCGCGGCCGTGGTCGATCCGGAGCTGACCCTTTCCATGCCCCCGCGG
>MICN01000124.1:10786-20584 GCA_001829875.1 Syntrophus sp. GWC2_56_31 | reverse complement strand
CACCGGGGTCATTCTCCATACCAATCTCGGACGGGCGCCGCTCTGCCGGGAAGCCCTGGAGCGGATCAATGAAGTCGCCCGGGGGTACTCCAACCTGGAATATGATGTGGAGAAAGGGGAGCGCGGTCTTCGCTACGACCATGTCAGTCGGCTCCTCTGCGCCCTGACCGGCGCAGAGGATGCGCTGGTCGTCAACAACAACGCCGCCGCGGTCCTTCTGGTCTTGAACAGTCTGTCGCAGGGGAAGGAGGCGATCGTCTCCCGCGGAGAACTGATCGAGATCGGGGGCGAGTTCCGCATTCCCGATGTGATGGAAAAAAGCGGCGCGCACCTGAAAGAGGTGGGGACGACGAACCGGACCAGGGTTACCGATTATGAGCGGGCGATCGGCCCGGAGACGGGACTGATCCTCAAGGTCCACACGAGCAATTTTCGGATCATGGGTTTTACCGAAGAAGCGGATCTCTTCTCGCTCGTCGCCCTGGGGAAGAAACATGGCCTCCCCGTCATGGATGACCTGGGGAGCGGCTGCCTGATCGAACTGGACCGTCACGGACTGGAGCGGGAACCCACCGTCCGCGACACGCTCGCCACGGGAGTGGATGTGGTGACCTTCAGCGGCGACAAACTCCTGGGCGGCCCCCAGGCGGGAATCGTTCTGGGAAAAAGGAAAGCGCTGGCACAAATCCGAAAAAATCCACTGAACCGCGCCCTCAGGATCGACAAGCTGACCCTCGCCGCGCTGGAGGCGACACTGGTGAAGTACCTCCGGCCCGAGGAGGCCCTTGTCGACATCCGTGTCCTTCGGGCCCTGACCGAACCTCTGGAAGCCGTGAAGCGACGGGCGAATCGTCTGGCGACCCTGCTCAGGCGCACCCTCCCACAAACGCTGACCGTTTCACTTATTAAGGGCGTATCGATGGCCGGCGGAGGATCGCTGCCCACACAGGAGATACCCACCTTCCTGATCGGCATCCGTGCGACATCCCTTTCTGCGGCCGCTTTGGAGGAAGGTCTCCGGAAATGGAAAACGCCGATCATTGTCCGGGTTGCCGACGATCGAGTCCTGCTGGATTTAAGAACGCTGGACGCAGAGGAAACGATCGAAATCCGCGACGCACTCCGCGCGATGATGACGGACGGAGCGGCGGGATGACGGCGGACGTCATGACAAAGGACAATGAGAGGCATCATCGCTTCACGGTCGCCCCCGAAGAGGAGGGGCTGCGCCTCGACCTCTTTCTCACCGGAAAAGAACCGGGACTCTCACGCGCCCAGATCCAGCGGGCCGTCGCGGAAGGGAGGGTCCTGGTGAACGGCCGCCCGATCAAGGCCGGAAGGAGGGTGAGGACTGCCGATGTCATCGCCATTCGCATTCCGGAGGCAAAGCCCTCCGGGTTGATGCCCGAGGCGATCCCCCTGACCATTCTTTACGAGGATGCCTCTTTGCTGGTTGTCGATAAGCCGGCGGGGATGGTCGTCCACCCGGCGGCCGGCCATGCGGGCGGGACGCTGGTCAACGCCCTCCTCCATCACTGCCGGGATCTCTCGGGGATAGGCGGCGTCCTTCGCCCGGGGATAGTTCATCGTCTCGACAAAGGGACATCCGGCCTTCTCGTGGCGGCCAAATCCGATGCAGCCCACTGGGGGCTCGCGGGACAGTTTAAGCGCCGCGAGGTGAAAAAGACTTACCTGGCCCTGGTTTACGGGAATCCGCGGACCGACGGAGGGAGGATCGAGGCGGCAGTGGGAAGGCACCCGACGGACCGCAAAAAGATGTCGACGGCGAGCCGGCGGGGCCGGCCGGCGGTGACCCTCTGGCGTGTCCGGGAACGTTTCGGCGTCGCCGCACTTCTGGAGATCGATATCGAAACGGGACGGACCCACCAGATCCGTGTCCATCTGACCAAGCTCGGTCATCCGGTCGTAGGGGATCGGGTTTACGGCGGAGCGGGTAGAATCAGGAGCGTCGAGGACGCCGCCCTGCGGGCAAGGATGAAGGAACTCAGCCGTCAGGCCCTCCACGCCTGTCGCCTCTCCTTTAGTCATCCGGTGACGGGAACTGCGCTAAAGTTTTCCGCGCCCTTGCCGGAGGACATCGCCTCGCTCTGCTCTTTCCTGCGGGAGAAGGTAAAAAAAAGGTAACGACCTCGTAAAAAGTCGGGAAAGTGTCCAATGTGGGACGGCTTCGTAAAAAGCGCCAGAGGCAAGGCGCGCAAAGCCTGAGGAATGAGGCGTACTTTTACGTACGCCGCAGTGACGAAGGATGCAGCGCAACGCAGCATATGGACTTTTTACGAAGCCGTCAAAGGTAACGCATGTTCCGTTTTAAGCAGAGAGGCGCCATACAATATCTGGAGGCCGAGGGTATCTCGGCACTGGATCTGGTGACCCATGCCTTCTGCACCCGTCTGGGAGGGGTAAGCGAGGGACATTTCTCCAGCCTCAACACGGGTTTTCGCGTGGCTGACCGGGAAGAAAATGTCCGTCGGAACCTGTCGCTGATCGCCGATTCCTTTTCGATCCCGGCCAGCCGGCTGGTCCTGATGGATCAGGTCCACGGCGACCGGGTCTGTATTCTCGATGGGGACGGCCCCTCGTCCGGTTCCTTCCCCGCGTGTGACGGCCTGATCACGGATCGGCCGGGGGTGGCCATAGGAATCAAAACGGCGGACTGCGTCCCGCTCCTCTTTGTGGATCCCGTCCGCAGGGTGATCGGAGTCGCCCACGCGGGGTGGCGGGGCACGGCCCTGCGTATCGCAACCAGAGTGATTGACCTCTTCGAGCAGCGATATGCCTCTCGGGCAGAGAATATTGTTATTGCCGTCGGACCGGCCATCGGCGTCTGCTGCTACCAGGTCGACACCCCGGTCTACGCCGCCTTTTCCGCGAGGCCGGGAGCGGACAGGTTTCTCCATCCCTGCCGCGAGAATGGCCGGTGGATGCTCGACCTTGCCCTGGCCAATCGCATCGCGCTCATCGAGCGAGGGGCGCCCGCGGGGAATATTTTCTCGGACGGACACTGCACCGCTTGCCGATCGGACCTCTTCTTCTCGCACCGCGAAAGCCTCGGTATGACGGGCAGGCAACTCAACTTTATAATGATCAAGGATGGCTGCCGTTAAAAAATGCTTGACATAGCGGGTTTGATGGTATAGAGAAAAAACAAAATTCAGAAAGGCGTATGCTAAGTCCTTCCTTGTGGATTGATTCCAGAGACCCAATTAGCAACCTGAAAAAAATCAGTGACCCTCTTTTATATGCCGTTATACCATAAAATCTGAATTCATTTATGATGGATTGGCAAACCGAACGCTGGAGCGCTTTTTTCATGCGCGGCGGGTGCCTCGAGTCCGTAAACACGAATAAAAGTAACGATGCAAAGGTGCGATGATGAACATAGAAGATATCAAGCGACAACCAATCAGCGAACTGGCTAAACTGGCTAAAGAACTGGAAGTCGCCGGCGCCAGCGGTATGAGAAGGCAGGACCTGATTTTCTCCATCCTGCAGGCCGAGGCCGAGAAGAACGGGGTTATCTCGGGTTCGGGCGTCCTGGAGATCCTTCCGGACGGTTTCGGATTCCTCCGCGCGGTCGATTACAACTACCTCCCCAGTCCGGACGATATCTACATCTCCCCCTCGCAGATCCGCCGTTTCAGCCTGAGGACGGGAGACACGGTTTCCGGCGAGGTCCGGCCTCCCAAAGAGGGAGAGAAGTATTTCGCCCTCCTCAAGGTGGATGAGGTCAACTTCGAATCTCCGGAGGCGACGCGTGACAAGATCCTCTTCGACAACCTCACCCCCCTCTACCCGGAGGAAAAACTGAATCTGGAATTCAATCCGGAGAACCTCTCGACACGGATTATGGACCTCTTCACCCCGATAGGAAAGGGACAGAGGGGCTTGATCGTCTCCCCGCCCCGGGCCGGAAAGACCGTTCTTCTGCAGGACATCGCCCATAGCATCACCGCCAACCACAAGGAGGTGATCCTGATGGTCCTTCTGATCGACGAACGACCTGAAGAGGTGACGGACATGCAGCGGAGTGTCGCGGGCGAGGTCATCTCCTCCACCTTCGACGAACCGGCGACCCGCCACGTTCAGGTGGCCGAGATGGTGATCGAAAAGGCCAAACGGCTCGTCGAGCACAAAAAAGATGTGGTTATCCTCCTCGACAGCATCACCCGTCTGGCACGGGCATACAACACGGTGGTGCCGCCGAGCGGCAAGGTCCTCTCCGGCGGCGTTGATTCCAACGCCCTCCACAAACCGAAACGGTTCTTCGGGGCCGCGCGGAACATCGAAAACGGCGGGAGCCTGACGATCATTTCCACCGCCCTGATCGACACCGGGAGCCGTATGGATGAAGTGATTTTCGAGGAGTTCAAGGGGACCGGCAATATGGAACTCCACCTGGATCGCCGCATCGCCGACCGGCGGGTCTTCCCCGCCTTCGATCTGATCCGTTCCGGAACGCGGAAAGAGGAACTTCTGATCCCGAAGGTCAACCTCAATCGGATATGGATCTTGAGAAGGCTCCTCCAGGAGATGAATCCGGTCGACGCGATGGAATTCATCATGGACAAGATTCGGAAAACGGATACCAACCAGATCTTCCTGGACTCCATGAATTCGTAGTTGATCAAAAAGAGCTTGCTTTAACGTGCAAACAGTTGTAAGTGTTGGCTAACATTGTTCGGGGGCTCGATGCTCTCGATCGTTTGCAAAGAAATAATTCGTTCATTTTATACAGGAGAACAGTCGCTTATGAGAGAAGGCATTCATCCGGAATATAAAGAAACCACCATTACCTGCGTCTGCGGGAATGTGATTCAAACGAAATCCACCCGGCAGAACATCAAGACCGAAATCTGTTCCCAGTGCCACCCGTTCATGACGGGGAAACAGAAAATCATGGATACCGCGGGGCGCGTGGAAAGATTCAAGAAAAGATACGCCGGCAACGAGACAAAGACGGAAAAACCCGCGTAACACTCTTCCATCCGAAGTTCATGTTTGCAAAACTCAAAGATGTAGAAACGCGGTACCAGGAGCTGGAACAGCTTCTCAGCGATCCGGGCATCGTCGGCAAGCCCGGGGTCTACCAGAAGTATGCCAAAGAGCATTCCGATCTGCGCCTGCTTGTCGAGACGTATCGCGAATATGAAAAAACCGGATCCCGCATCGTTGAGGACCAGGCCCTCCTCAAAGACAGCGACGAAGAGTTGCGTGAGCTGGCCAAGGAAGAGCTGCCCGCTTTGCAGGAAACCCTGAAATCTCTGGAAAGCCGGATGAGGATTCTGCTTTTGCCCCGGGATCCGAACGACGAAAAGAATGTCTTCCTTGAAGTCCGTGCCGGAACCGGAGGCGATGAGGCAGGGCTCTTTGCTGGAGACCTCTTTCGGATGTACGCCCGCTTTGCGGAAAACAGCGGCTGGAAGGTGGAGGTGATGAGCAGCACCCCTGCCGGCGGGATGGGGGGGTTCAAGGAGATCATCGCGCTGATTTCGGGAAGGGGCGCTTACAGCCGGATGAAGTACGAAAGCGGCGTCCACCGTGTCCAGCGGGTCCCGGTCACCGAGGCCCAGGGGAGGATCCATACCTCGGCCGTAACGGTCGCGATCCTGCCGGAGGTAGCGGAGGTGGAGCTGAATATCGATCCCAACGATCTTAGAATCGATGTCTACCATTCGAGCGGCCACGGCGGGCAGAGCGTCAATACCACCGACTCCGCCGTCCGGATCACCCACCTGCCGACGGGGATGATCGTGACCTGCCAGGATGAAAAATCCCAGCTCAAGAACAAGCACAAGGCGATGGGCGTTCTTCGGGCCCGGCTCCTGGATCTGGCGGTGAAGAAGCAGAATGCCGAGATCTCCGAAACCCGGAAAAATCTGGTGGGAAGCGGGGACCGGAGCGAGCGGATCAGGACGTATAATTTCCCCCAGGGAAGGGTGACGGATCACCGGATCGGGCTGACCACTTACAACCTGGAAAATTTTATCAACGGAGAGATCCGGTTCATGGTCGACGCCCTGACGACCCATTTCCAGGCCGAAGCGCTCAAGCAGTCCGACTGAGGCTTCTTTCTTGATGACAGATATCAGAACCCTCCTCCATCGGTCGACCCGCGAACTCGCCGCCGGCGGCAGCCCCTCCCCCCGGCTCGACGCCGAGGTCCTCCTCATGAATTTTCTGGAGACCGACCGTCTGCAGCTCTGCATGCGACCGGAAAGGGAACTCACGGAGGAAGAATGCACCGGATATTCACGCTGGATCGAAAGGCGGCGCCGGGGCGAACCGGTCGCCTATATTGCCGGGGGAAAAGAGTTCTGGTCGCTTTTTTTTGAAGTCAATCGCAACGTCCTCATCCCGAGGCCGGAAACGGAATGCCTCATCGAGGAGGTCCTGAAGTGCTGCGGCCGCGAGGCGGGCCATTTGCAAATCATCGACATCGGGACGGGGAGTGGTGCAATCGGCGTCGTTCTTGCCAAGGAGCTCCCCTCGGCCCGCGTGGTAGTGACGGACATTTCACGGGGGGCGCTCACAGTGGCGCGCCGAAATGCCGACCGCCACGGTGTGGCCGGGCAAATCAAATTCCTGGAAGGACACCTTTTTGCGTCCGCTGTAGGAGAATTTGACGTCATTGTTTCCAATCCGCCTTACATCCCGGACGACGTTTACCCTCTGCTGCCGGAGGGGATCCGGGCGTTCGAGCCCCGCGAGGCCCTTATCGCCGGTCCCGACGGTATCACCTTTCACCGGAAGATCATCGGGGAGGGAGCGGGCCGCCTGAAACCGGGCGGCCGGATTTTCCTTGAGATCGGCGAGGGGCAAAAAGGGATTGTCGCAGCCCTCTTCCAGGCGAAGGGATTGTATGATAATATCCGGTTCCGCGCCGACTACGGGGGGATGGACCGTGTCGCGATGGCAAGAAAGACGGAAAAAGGTACTGAGTAATGGACAAGATCGTGATCGTCGGAGGCGAGAAACTCAAAGGGGAGGTCCGGATCAGCGGCGCCAAGAATGCCGCTTTGCCTATACTGGCTTCATCGCTTCTGGTCGATGGATGGAACACTTTTCACAATATCCCGGATCTCCTCGACATCAAGACGATCAAAAAGCTCCTCAAAAGCCTCGGCGTGGAGATCGAAGGGGGGGAGACTCTCCGGATCAACGCCGGCGGGATCACGAGCTGCGAGGCTTCGTACGATCTGGTCCGGACGATGCGGGCCTCGATCCTGGTGCTCGGTCCCCTTGTGGCAAGGAGGGGAGAGGCGAGGGTTTCGCTGCCGGGCGGCTGCGCCATCGGGGCAAGGCCGGTCAATCTCCATATCAAGGCCCTCCGCGAGCTTGGGGCCGAGGTGATCCTGAAAGACGGTTATGTCGAGGCGAAGGCTTCCCGGCTTAAAGGGGCGGAGATCTATTTCGATATTTCCACGGTCACGGGAACGGAAAACATCATGATGGCCGCGACACTGGCGGAGGGGACCACCTTTCTGAAGAATGCGGCGCGCGAGCCGGAAGTCGTTAATCTAGCCGAAGTGTTGATCGGCATGGGCGCCCGGATACATGGGGCGGGGAGCGATGTGATCACTATCCAGGGGGTGGAGAGCCTCCATCCCGTGGAGGCCCAGGTCATTCCGGACAGGATAGAAACCGGCACCTTCCTGATCGCCGCCGGAATCACCGGCGGTGCAATCCGAATCGTCGGCTGTGTCCCCTTCCATCTCGATGCGCTGATCGCTAAACTGCGCGATACTGGGATATCCATCGATGTGGCCAAAGACAGCCTTCGGGTAAAAGGCGGCGGCATCTTGCGGAGCGTGGACGTCAAAACCCTTCCCTATCCAGGTTTTCCTACGGACCTGCAGGCCCAGCTTATGGCTTTGATGACGGTCGCAAACGGGCTTTCCGTGATTACGGAAACGGTGTTCGAAAACCGTTTCATGCATGTCAGTGAAATGATGCGGATGGGGGCGGACGTCGTCATTCAGGGAAAGAGCGCCATCGTCCGTGGGGTGCCAAAGCTTCACGGGGCGCCGGTAATGGCGACGGATCTGCGGGCCTCGGCCTCTCTCATCCTGGCGGGTCTCGCGGCGGAGGGAACGACCATCCTCTCCCGCGTCTATCACATCGACCGGGGCTATCAGCAGATCGAGAAGAAATTGTCGACACTCGGGGCCGACATCCGGCGGGTGGCAGGATAAGGCTGTTGAAAAACGCCCATCTGCGGCGTTTCCCTCATCCCGCGCCGTTCAACGTACAGAAAAGTACGCCTCACGGCTCAGGATTTCGGGGGCCTTGCATCTGGACATTTTTGAACAGCCTATAGTTGGGTTGGAGGATGGTTATGAGGATCATCAGAACGGACGAAGCCGAATTTGAACACTTCTTTAGACAGATTCGGGAACGGGGTCGCCTCTTCGATCCCGAGCTCTGGACATCCGTCGGGCGAATCGTTGAAGACGTCGCCCTGCGGGGGGACGAGGCCCTCTTTGATTATACCGCCAGGTGGGATGGGCATCGTGTGACCGCCGCAACGGTCGAAGCCTCTCCGGAGGAGAAAAAAGCCGCGGCGGCACGTGTCAACTCGGAAGATCTGGATATTCTTCGTCTTTCCGCCAAAAGAATCGAGCGGTTCCACGAGCGGCAGCGCCAGGAGGGATGGTCGGCGACGGACGAAGAGGGGGTGGAACTCGGTCAAACCATCATTCCCCTCTCCCGTGTCGGCATCTACGCGCCGGGGGGGCTGGCCTGCTACCCCTCCACGGTCCTCATGACGGCGATCCCGGCCCGGATCGCGGGCGTAGGCGAGATCATCCTCGTGACGCCCGCCCGCGAAGGGAAACTCCACCCGCTGATCGCCGCCGCCGCAGAGCTATGCGGGGTAAATCGGATCTTCAAGATCGGCGGCGCCCAGGCGATCGCGGCCCTCGCCTTCGGCACCGCCTCGATTCCTCGCGTCGACAAGATCGTCGGCCCGGGGAATGCTTACGTGGCGGCGGCCAAGAAGATGGTTTTCGGCAGGGTGGCGATCGACATGATCGCCGGACCCAGCGAGGTGCTCATCATCGCGGACGGGACGGGAGATGCCGCCTTTGCCGCCGCCGACCTTCTCGCCCAGGCCGAACATGACGAGATGGCCAGCGCCGTTCTCCTGACGCCGGATGGGGCATTTGCGGAGGCTGTGGTTGCCGAGACAACCCGGCAGCTGGAAAAACTGTCGCGGAAGGATATCGCCTCTTGCTCGCTGGCGGCCTTTGCCGCCGCTTTCGTGACGAAGGATCTTGGCGAGGCCGTCGCCCTGGCCAACCGTTTCGCGCCGGAACACCTCGAGCTGATGGTGCAAGATCCCCGGCAGCTCCTCCCGGAGATCAGAAACGCCGGCGCGGTCTTTCTGGGAATGTATACCCCCGAAGCGCTGGGCGATTACACGGCGGGGCCTAATCATGTCCTGCCGACCGGTGGGACGGCCCGCTTCGCTTCCCCTTTGGGTGTCTACGATTTTATCAAGCGGACCAGCATCATTTCATTTTCGCGGGACGCGCTTGCGAGATACGGGAAACAGACAGCCCGCTTTGCAGAGATGGAAGGCCTCGACGGCCACGGAAAATCCGTCCGTCTTCGTCTGGGATAATAGGGAGACCTTCGACAATCGGATCCCTCCGCGCGCTGGACATTTTTCGACCCTGCACCGACCTCGCTTCGCTGCAAAGACGAAACTCGCGCTGAAGCGCTCAAACAGTCGTCTTTGCGGGCGCTCCGCTGCGGCGGCAGGGTGCCCCGAAAAAT
>MICN01000124.1:4131-10753 GCA_001829875.1 Syntrophus sp. GWC2_56_31 | reverse complement strand
AGCCAGACGACAAACGCCGCCGTCATGATCCAGATCAGGACGATCACCGCGGCCGCTATCTTTCCCGCCCGTGTCGCCCGCCCCACGATTGCCTCCGCTTTCTGGCGGCACTCCGCCAGGACCTCCGCCGGGATCATCCGGATGACGATCATGATCCCCAGCGGGACGAGGATCATATCGTCCAGGTACCCGAGAAGCGGGATAAAATCAGGAATCAGATCGATCGGGGAGAGGGCATAGCCGACGACGATCAGGGCAAGGACCTTTGCATACCACGGAACGCCCGGGTGACGGCAGGCCAGGGTGAGCGCGAAGGTCTCTTTTTTCAGGGCCCGCACGCGCTCTCTCCAGGATCCGAACGATTTCACCCCGGTTTCTCCATTTTCACATTTTCATTTGGCAAGCACCACGTGGTTTCGTCCCTGTTGCTTCGCCCTGTAAAGGGCTTCATCCGCTGCACGCAGGAGTTCCTCCCCGCTCTCTCCGTTGCCCGGGAACACGGCGACGCCCTGAGAGATCGTGATTTCGGCAAGCGTCTGTCCTTGAATACTGACCCGGAGGGCGGCCGCACCTATTCGGATCTGCTCGGCCCGCTGCTGCGTGAACGTAATGTCCGCCTCCGGCAGGATCAACGTAAATTCCTCGCCGCCGTATCGACACGGAATATCCGTCAGCCGGATATGGTTCTGCAAGAAAATACCCAGTTCGCGTAGTATCTGATCCCCTGCTTCATGCCCGTATGTGTCGTTGAACCGCTTGAAATGATCGATATCGATCATGATGACTCCCAGCGGACGGCTATAACGCCTCGCTTTCAGCAGCTCGCGTTCCAGCGATTCTTCCATATAGCGGCGGTTGAACAGGCCGGTCAGGGGATCGCGGATCGATAAATTGTGTAATGTTTCCCGCAGTTTCATATTGGACAAGGCCAACGAAACATGTTCGGCGACGGCGACGGCAAACTGCTGTTTTTCCGTCGTCCATTGATTATGAGCGCCTTCCCATCGCCCGGCTTTCGTGTGCTCGCCCTCCAGATGGAACACCCCGATGGTTTCACCCTGCGCCATCATGGGGATACAGATGGAATACCCCACGGATTCCGGTTTACGGATATGGGGACACAGCGGACCGGAGTTTGCGTCGTCGATACGATGGACCCTTCCCAGACGAAGCGCCAGACACTCTTCCGGCAGGAATGCCTTATCTACGGAGGAGGACTTGTCCCATAACGAGACGGCTTCCAGAAGGTTGCGGGAAGCCTTGAATTGGAACACAGCCCCGTTTTCACCAGGGAATAATTTCTCCGCGTACCGGGTGACGGTATCATAGGCTTCTTCCGCATTCAGGCAGGTTTGGAGCATGCTTCCCAATTCGTTCAGTTGCATGATTTCCTCGGTACGCTGCTCCAGTTGTCCGGCCGACGCTTTGCGGTCAGCGATCTCGGTCTGCAATTTTTCGAGGGTGTCTTTCATCCCTGCGCGCATCGTTTCAAACGCCTTCGCCAGATCGCCGGTCTCGTCGGCGCGTTTTACGGCAATCGGGGTATCCATATCCCCCTGAGTGATCCGCTCCACCGCGGTTTTCAGCCTGCTGATCGGCATCGCCACAGATCTGCTGACAAAAAATGCGATACCCAGACCGATCAGCAGACAGAGCACCGTCAAATACAGCATCACATTGATTTTCTTTGTCTTCTCCTTGGCCATCTCTTCGAGAAGAGGGGCATATTCCATAATGACGGCGCCGTTTATCCTCCCCTGCTCCATTTTCAGCGGGACGACGATCGTGTGTACCCCCTGCGGATACTCGGATGATTTTTCGATGAATGTTCGAGTCGCACCGTCCCGGATCGTTCTTCCGACCTGGTTGTTCGTGTCATGGGCATACATTTTTCCGACATCCCCGGGGATGACGCCGCCGATGATTTTCTTGTTCCGGTTGACAACCGTGAGGCTGTTCTTTTTGACCGCCTTGAAATCGTTTATATAGCCCTGCAGGGCGACGGGATCTGCGAACAGGGGGGGGGTGCGGGTCGCATCTCCTTGCCGGACGAGGGATAAAGCGATCGCTTTTGCCGTATCTTCGGCCGCCTTGGTTGCAATCACCGGGATGATCCTGTAGTCCATCCATACGCTGACTGCGGTCGTTATGACCTGCAACAAAACGACCCCTAGAAATCCCAACGCCAGTTGATTCCTTATTTTCATAGAGGATATTCACTCATCGTTTCGTGTCGAGCAGCAATATAAAGAATTGTAATAAAGTATTGCACTTTTGCAACCCCTTGTCCATTTTTTTAAGGGGTTCATTTTGATTCGTCATCACTCAGCCAAGGAACGGCGCCAACGATAATTGAAGCTGCACCTTCGATACTCAGATGGTGGGTATTGATGACTATGTTATAGTTTATGGGGTCATAAATGTCTGCCTTGAAGAATCTCTTGATAAACACCCGGCTGCTGTCGTCAAAACGGGCGATTTCGTTCCTGGCATCTGCTTCATTGAGCTTGAGCTTCTCCATAACGCTCTTTACCCGCACCTCGACCGGCGCTACAACCAGTACATGAAAGGCACGGGCAAAGCCTTTCAGGATGAACTGGCTGCCCCGTCCCAGAATGACGATAGACTGACTTCCGGCAAGTTCCTTGATAACGGATTCTAGCCCCGACAGATATTTTGTATCATCCAGAGGTATTTCCCATAAAGGAGAGTATATCCCCGTAAAGACGCTGTCACCCATATAGGAGGTCTTTGCCATCGCTTCGGCTATGCGCCCCAGGAGCGTGCTGGGCGGCATCTCCTTTTCTTCTATGCTCGTGCTTGACTGGCGGAGTCGTTGAGCCACTCCAGCGATGATTTCCCTGTCAACATAATCAATATTCAGTTTATGCGCGATCAAATCCCCTATCTCGTTTGCCCAGCTGCCGAATTGGCCCCGAATCGTTATTATTGGCATCGCGAAGTCCTCCTTAGTTTTATGAATGATCTAGATTCGGCTGTTATGCCCCCCCATTCTTTGAGCGACTCACCTTAATATTAACGTCCCGTTTTTGCAACTCCACGAATCTCTTTCATCTTTATTGATACTCCTCTAGGCTGCCACCCGCATCGGCCGCGCCGGCCGCTTCGCAAGCAGGAAGAACACCGACCCGAGTCCCGCCAGAAGGGCAAGCACGGTGAATCCCGCTCGGTAGTTGCCGGTCACGTCGGCGAGGACGCCGGCGATCATCGGACCTCCGATCTGGCCGATGACGATGACCATGAAGGAAAGTCCCATGATCATGCCGATCGCGCTGCGGCCGAAGTAATCGGCGCGGATCGCCTGCGTGACAGGCCCGCGCAGACCCCAGGCGGCGCCATGCAGAATAGCGTATGCGACGATCATCGCGGGACCCGTGGCGTAGGTGAGGAAGAGCAGTCCGCTCATGTGGCCCAGCATGCAGAGCGCGCAAAGATTACGCTTTTCGAAGCGGTCGCCAATCCAGGCCCCCAGGCCCAAGCCGCCGAGTTGGGCTACGGTCTGCAGCATGATGGCAAACGAGGCTGCCCCGATGGTGTAGCCGAGGCCTTCCTTCATATGTGTGATGGCGTGGGTGTTGATGCCCGTGACGACGAACAGCGAGAAGCTGTGGCCCAGCGACAGCAGCCAGAACGCCTGGGTGCGAAGCGCCTCGCGCGCGGTGAAGTCGCGGGTGATTTCCATGCTCTCTTTTTCGGGATCCGAAACCGGACCCGGGGAACGAGACCCGATCCCGTCCATCACTTCGCCGATCTCTTCGGGCCGGCGCCGGATGACGAAGGAAAGCGGCAGGCAGACCGCGATGATGATGATGCCGGAGGCAAAGGCGGTGGCGCGCCAGCCCCAGGTGGCAAGCGACCAGGCGACCATGGGCAGGGCGAGGCCGCCGAGCGCCATGCCCATCTGCATCGTCGAGAGCGCGCGGCCGCGCTGGCGATCGAACCAGTGGATAAGCGCGATGTTGAGCGGAAAGAAGCCGCACAGGCTGCCCCCGAGCGCGGTGACGATGAACGCGCCGTAGAATGCAAGCAGCGAATGGATGGTGCTAAGCAGGATGAAGCCCGTGCCGAACATGATGACGCCTGTGCGGATCATCCACTGCGACCCGAATCGGTCGATGAACCAGCCGAGCAGCGGACCGAGGATCGCGGCCTCGACCTGGTGCAGCGCCGCGGCCCCCGAGAGCTCGGTCTTGGACCAGCCGAGGTCTTCGCGCAGCATGGCGAAATAGGCGCCGAAGGACTGGATGAGCAGCGCGGATTGGACGAACTGCATGGCGCAGCCGGCGCCAACCATGTACCAGCCGTAAAAGATGCGCTTCATTGGCCCGCCTTCACTCGGAGCTTTTCTCAATAATCTTCGACTATACCCGTCCAACACCCCAGAACCGTTGACAGAATTGAACACCGGGCGCGAACGAACACAGCGACGCGACGACGGCGGCTGCTACCGTGCACCGTTGTTTCATCGTCATCCTCCTCATTGTTATTGAATTGAAATCGAAGTGATAAGAACATACCTTTGGATACATTGAGGATACAAAAAGGAGCCTTGTATGTCAAGGGGAATTTGGCACGTGTGATATTATTACACCATACCATTTTGAAACCGGATGCGATTCCGGGATGAAGGCAATGAACGGCATTTCGTCATCCCGTTGGCATTCACACCGCTGCGGACGGGGTTTCAAGCGATATCCGCAAAATAAAGGTTGCCGTCGGGAGGACAATAGTGTATGAAGCCCGACCGACATGTGAACCACAGGGATCACCCCTGTGGTTTTTTATTTGTGCGGAATTGATCCGGAGAGGTTAAAAAGGAATGGAAGCATGATCAACGTATCCGACGTCACCCTTGCCTACGGAAGGAAGGTGCTGTTCAAAGAGGTCAATATCAAATTCACGCCGGGGAACTGCTACGGCGTCATCGGCGCCAACGGTTCGGGGAAATCGACCTTTCTGAAGATCCTCTCCGGCGATGTGGAACAGGACAAGGGCGAGGTCGCCATCGGCCCCCGGGAAAGGATCTCGGTTCTCAGCCAGGACCAGTTTGCCTTCGACGACCAGACGGTCATCGACACCGTCATCATGGGGCACAAGAGGCTCTACGAGGTGATGGCCGCGCGCGAAGCGATCTACGCCAAACCCGAGTTCTCGGAAGAGGACGGGGTCCTCTCCGCGGAATTAGAGGTGGAATTCGCCGAGATGAACGGGTATGAGGCCGAGTCCGAGGCGGCGGTGCTCCTCAAAGGTCTCGGCATCCCCGAATCGCTCTGCCCAAGGAAGATAAAAGAGCTCAACGGAGGGGATAAGGTGCGCGTGCTTCTCGCCCGGGCCCTCTACGGCAATCCGGACGTGCTGCTTCTCGACGAGCCGACAAACCACCTGGACCTCCGCTCCATCGCCTGGCTGGAGGATTTCCTCTGCCGGTTCCGGAACACGGTCATCGTCGTCTCCCATGACCGCCACTTCCTGAACCAGGTCTGCACCCACATCGCGGATATCGATTTCGGCAAGATCCGGGTTTACGCGGGCAACTACGACTTCTGGTACCAGGCGAGCCAGCTTATCTTGAAACAGAAGCAAAACGATAATCGCAAGGCCACCGAAAAGGCGGACGACCTCAAGGCCTTCATCCAGCGGTTCAGCGCCAACGCCTCCAAGTCTAAGCAGGCCACGTCCCGGAAAAAGCTGCTGGAGAAACTGACCATCGAGGATATGCCGGTTTCCTCACGGAAGTACCCGTTCATCCAGTTCAAACCCGAGCGCCCCTGCGGGAACACCATCCTGGAGATCACTGGTCTTGGCAAGGAGATCCAGGGAGTATCCGTATTGAACAACCTGAACCTCACCGTAAGAAAGGGGGACAAGATCGCCTTTGTCGGCAGCGACGGCCTGGCCAAGACGACCCTCTTCCAGATCCTAGCCGGAGAGATGAAACCGGATAGCGGAAGTTTCCGCTGGGGGGCGACGATTACCCCCGCCTATTTCCCGAAGGAGAACAGCGCTTACTTCCGGGGCGATCTGAACCTGGTCGACTGGCTCTGCCAGTTCCCCCCCTGCGACGGGGAGAGCTTCGCCAGGGGTTTCCTCGGGAGAATGCTCTTCTCGGGGGACGAGGCGCTGAAGAAAACCAGCATCCTCTCCGGGGGAGAGCAGGTCCGCTGCATGCTCTCCAGGATGATGCTCACCGGCGCCAACACCCTCATCCTCGACGAGCCGACGAACCACCTGGATCTCGAATCGCTCACCGCCCTGAACAACGGGCTCATCGCCTTCCCGGAGGTCCTGCTCCTGGCCTCCCGCGATCACGAGCTGGTATCCACCGTGGCGAACCGGATCGTGGAGATCACCCCCGACGGCGTGATCGACCGGGTGATGGGGTTTGAAGAGTACCTGGAAGCCGGTTGAGAGACACGTACTCGCAATCGGCCAAACCCTCTCAGGCAACTGCTCGGGCAAACTCGCCCCTGAGGTGGGGATAGTTCACATTGAATCGCTCGGCGATGAACCCGGCGTGCGCCTGATTCTTGGAAAAGAGGATGGTTCTACCCAACCGGTCGCCGCCGGCCACTTTTTTACGCCCGGACCGCAACCTACGCCA
>MICN01000124.1:3628-4118 GCA_001829875.1 Syntrophus sp. GWC2_56_31 | reverse complement strand
TTTCTGCTTCGGGCCTTAGAGTACCCGGTGGTGTTCGAGAACCCTCCGGATCTCGGCCGGGCCGACCCCGGCTTGTGCGGCAAAATCCGGCCAGGTGGAAACCGCCTCACCGACCTGCTTCAAAACCTGTGGTGCGGTCCCGATGCCGAACCGATCGGCCACCGCAAGCAGATCGCTCTATGGGAGATGCCGGATATGACGAACCGGGGATCATATTCGAACGCGTAATATCCCAATTTGGGGTCAAGGGCCACGGCTCCGACGGTTTCCCCCCAAATGCGGACTTCGATGGCTGAAACCGGTTTATACATGCGGCGTTCCTTTTCCCCGCGAAGCCCGCTGCCGCGTGGGCTTGGATTTCAGCATCTGCAAAGGGCTGATGGAAACCACCGGCGCCAGAGTGTCAAGCCACTCGACCCGCCCCAGGGCGCGCAATACCTTTACCATCGCTTTGACCGTTGCCCCTTTGCCGGCCTCCAGATTTTTGACG
>MICN01000124.1:0-3595 GCA_001829875.1 Syntrophus sp. GWC2_56_31 | reverse complement strand
TGGCGCTGGTCTACATTCTGCCGGAGCCGGAGGTCGCGCAGTTGCCGCCCGAGTGTCGCCTCCCATTCTTCGATGGTCATGCTGTTTGTCATTAAGAGCCCTATTACGGTCCATTGATGACTGAATAATATATAATGGCCCTATAAAAGTCTACTAAATATTTATGAGCGAATTGCCTCAAATAAAATGTTACCGAAGGCGTGACTAAAAAGGGATCGTTGACTCATAATTCGATGTTACCGAACATCGGCTTCCAAAAGGAGGGATAATTATGAGTCCACGGTCCAAACGCGAGTATCGGGAGGCAGTCCATTTACGATATAAAAATGCCACCCGCCATGAAAAAACAGCCATCCTGGATGAATTCTGCGCCACCTGCGGATGTCACCGCAAACACGCCATCAGGGTTCTTAGAAGATTCAAACGCTTTACCAAACCAAAACCAAAAAGAAGAGGAAAATCTTCTGTCTATAAAAACGAGGCCATCGTCACCCCCCTGAAAGAAATCTGGCTTACCGCGAATCTTCCTTGTTCAAAACGCCTCAAAGCCATGTTACCGATCTGGCTACCAGGATATGTTGAGCTCTTCGGTAAACTCCCTTCGGAGGTTACCAGTGCCTTACTGAAAATCTCTCCCCCCACAATAGACAGGATTCTTAAGCCTATCCGATTCCATTACACAAAACGAGGCCGGTCTACCACAAAGCCAGGAACCTTGCTGCGAAAACAAATACCCATCAAAACCAATCAATGGGACGAGTCAAGACCCGGTTTTCTCGAAGCCGATACCGTCGCTCATTGCGGTGAATCCACAGCTGGTATGTACGTCAATACCATCGATTTCGTCGATATCGCCACCGGATGGACTGAACAACGGGCCGTTTGGGGAAAAGGTGAAACAGAGGTCCTGGTACAAATCAAACATATCGAAAAAAACCTCCCGTTTCCCGTTCTCGGCTTTGATTGCGATAATGGAAGGGAGTTCCTCAACTATCACCTCCTAAGACACTTTTCCGCAAGAAAACAACCCGTCCAGTTCACCAGAAGCAGGGCCTATCACAAAGACGACAACGCTCATGTGGAACAGAAAAACTGGACCCACATCAGGCAGTGGCTCGGATACGATCGCTTAGATAATCTTAACGTCGTTCCGCCGCTCAATGACCTCTATACCAAGGAATGGAGACTCTTCCACAACTTCTTCTGCCCTTCAGTAAAACTTATCGCAAAAGAAAGAGTCGGCTCCAAAACCATTAAACGCCATGACTCTCCCAAAACCCCTTATCAGAGAATCATAGATTCTCCTCATATCCAAGAACCTGTAAAACGCTCCCTCTCCAAACTACTTGAAAAACTCAACCCCTTTCTGTTAAGAAAAACCATGGATAAGAAACTAAAAAAAATCTTCTCCATTAACAACAAACTTCGGTAACATTCTTTATGAGTCAACGTTACCAAAATCTCTCCCCCTTCGGTAACATTTTTCAATGAGGCAACAGGTGAGAACAGAATCACCTATACGAACGGCGAGTGACTTCGCGCTGGAGAGGGAGAGGGGGGGGGCGGGAGGAAAATCAAGCGGAAACATTTACAACTGCCATAGTTTTTGTTTGACAGTCCGATATGTAATGACTATAATTCTCACAAATGGAAAAATCACCCAGCAGTTTCAAAACTTGCTCTTCGGATAGGCTTCCGAGCTACTTGAATCCGCCTGTCAATGAGGTGGTATGTGGCGTTAGGTTCCAGCCACCCCCTAAACTTACTTTACCTTACATAGGCATTCTATGGAGTAAATTTCGAGCAAAATATCCGCGCGTCGAACACGCACCGACATTAGCTATAGGGGCTAGTCAAATTTTAATAGACACTGTTACCGGGGTTCCACTTCCCAGGGTATTGTTCAAAAACGAGCAGGATAACCAACTCATTCAATTCCAGACCGATCGTATTTATTTTAACTGGCGTCATCGCCAAGATACATATCCTCGATATGAAAATGTCATCAAAAATTTCGAGGAGGTTCTCGACATAATAGAAGCTTTTTTAAAGGAATCTGAACTTGGAGATTTTATACCGGTTGAGTGCGAACTCACATATCTCAATCATATTCCCAAAAGAGCAGGTCGGGAGACGGTCGAGGAACTTCAAAGGGTTTTCAGGGATTTTTGTTGGCATGAACCTCCTCGCTTTTTGTCCAAACCTGTTAATGTTTCTTGGAATATGAGGTTTGCCCTTCCGGAAAAGAAAGGCCATTTGGTTGCAAGCCTCCAGGGGGGCACCCTTAAAGACAATAATACACCAGTGTTTGTTTTAAATCTGACTGCAAAGGGGGTTGGTCAGGCAACTGACAGAAGTGGAATACGCGAATGGTTTGACACAGCGCACGAATGGATAGTTTGTGGCTTTGCCGATTTAGCTACCGAGAAGATTCAAGAAGAAGATTGGAAGAGGGAAAATGCTTGAGGTTAGACAAACAGTACCAGAGATTAAAGATTACTCCTTTATTTTTAGCCGTCGTTTAATAGAGAGGCTTGATGAAGAAGAGTCTGGCCAAGGGGGCTGGAATACAGAATTTGGAAATACTCCCCTGGGTGTACCTATTGAGTCTTTTAAATTTGCTACTGCGGCTACCCAGGATAGCAGTTTGAAGAGTCTTGTAGATGAAGATGCTGCCACTGAGTTCCGTACACTGGAAAAAAACGAGGACCAAGTGACTAAGCTGATCTTGAATATTCGGGGTACCCGATCAATTCCTGACCGAGAAAGTATTGCGAAACGTCTGTCTGAATTGCTCCAGGACGCAAAGGAGGAGGGAACAGAGAATCCTGGTATATCCATAGGGTCCTTGCGCAATTTTTACAATTTCTTGCAGACATATAGCAACCTAATGATGAAGCCCGCCATTGCGCTAACCCCCATAAATGATATTTATGTGTCTTGGAGAGCTGAAGGTGGTTTTGTCTTCAGCATCCATTTCTTATCGACTGGATTCGTCAATTTCGCAATTATCGCTCCTAATCCAAATGCTGAGCAGCCTGTTAGGAGGATCTCTGGTTCAGATAATGCCGAGAATCTTCTGGAGAAGGTTAAACCTTGGGGTATACTTAAATGGGCGGGACGTGAAGGGCGATAATATACCTCCTACCGATCACGTTGTTCATTATTGCTACGGCAAAATGATAGATGATGGTCAAATCCTTGGGGCAGCCTTTTTGCCTCGACCCACAGATAGTTATCTTTCGGTCAACTGGCTTGAACGGCTCCAATATCAGGACCGGTCATCCGAGATTACTGAAATCCGAAATCGTTATGCCGCGAACTTCACTCTGAAAAAAAAGGACAAGATAGCACTTTTAAATGTAGGCGTCACATGTTCGAAGGTAGCGACAGAAAGCGCGGATCACCGATGCTTGAAAGCGACCCATGAACCAGAACCTAATGATGATTCACACAGCGGGCTTTGGGGTTACACCTATAATGATACGATGATTGCTGAAATAATTCGATCGTCAGTCCTTTACGATGTCCCCGCTATAAACACTCCTTAATTGCACCCCTTCCTGCATAAATGATCAGTTGTGCTCCCGTGTCT
>MICN01000123.1 GCA_001829875.1 Syntrophus sp. GWC2_56_31 | reverse complement strand
CATATCATCCACGCTGACCTCCGCCCCCATATGGGATACGATTTTCTTTGCCTTTGCAGGGTTGTCGGTCATCAGCATAAAAAACCCCTGCTCGTTCATTTCATAAGCACAGATAGCCTCGATGTTGATTTTTGCCGTGGTGATAAGCGAGGACACCTCGGAAAGTAACCCTATCTTGCTGGGTAAAGAAAAACTGAGCTGCTTTGCCTTTCTGGCCTTAACCATATCGTATACCTCCTTTCCCGTGTTTTACATCGTCAAAAAACCTGCTTTCCTCAATTGCAGTGGCTGCAGTGTTCCATCTCCTCCGAAGACAAGGGGAGGAGCTGGATCGTCGTGTGGTTGATTCCATATTTTTGAAGCAGCATCCCCCGGGCCGAACGGATGATTGCTTCGCCGGATTCCCCTTTGAAAAGCAGATGGGCGGACAGCAGCTTCTGATCGGCGCCGGTCTGCCAGATGTGGAGATCGTTGACCTCCGCGACGTCGGGGATGGCCAACAGGTCGCTGCGAACCTGGACGAAATCGATGCCGGGCGGCACGGCGTCGAGCAGCGAATTGACCGTCTGCCGGACGATCTTGCCGATTTCACGAAAGATAAAGATGCAGATGGCAAGCGAGATGAGGGGGTCCACGAAACGCCAGCCGAAGAAGGTGATCAGAAGGGCGCCGACAATGACCCCGAGGGAAAACAGCGCGTCCTGAAGCGAATGGAGCCAGGCGCTTTTCAGATTGAAGTTCCGCGTCGAGATTTTCTGCAGTAAAAGCGTTGCAGCCGCATTGCCGACAAAGGCCACGACGGCGACCCACAGCATCTCCTTCCCGGGGATTTCCAGCGGCGACGCCAGCCGCTTGAGGGTTTCCCATAAGACGAACGCGATGACGACGGACAGGAAGATGCTGTTGACGAACGCGGCGATGAACTCGATTTTGCGGTAGCCGTAGGTTTTTGCCGCATTCGCAGGACGGAGTGCGATCTTTTCCGCCCAGTAGCTGAAGATCATGGCCGCGATGTCGCTCAGGTTGTGGACGGCGTCCGAGATGAGCGCCATGCTCCGGATCAGCAAACCGAACACCATCTCGAAGACCACGATCCCGCCGTTGATCGCCATGGCGAAAACAAGGTTCTTCAAAGACGCCGGCGCTTCATGATTGTGTTTGTGTTCCATGGGTGCAAGTCCTCCGGCTCGTTGACCCCCTTTAAAGAACCACTTCCATCCCGTCTTCTGCAACCTCCAGTTCAACCTCTCCCAGGCGGTTCAGGATCTCTTCCCCCATATGGGTGATGATCAGCCGCTTGCACCTCAGTTCGGCCCGGTGGGCCATCAGCGTCCGGTAGTCGAGGTGGTTCTTCATCCGCTTTTCGAAGCAGTAGCTTTCGCAGATGAACAGGTCCGCACCGTCGGCTGCCTTTTGCAGGGCGTCGGTCCATTCGGTGTCTCCGGAACAGGCGATGACCTTCCCGGCACATTCCACCCGGAGCGCGAAGGCGGGGGCGCCGCTGCCGTGGACCACCCGGACGGGAAGGACGGCAAGGTCTCCTATCTGATTGATGACACCTTCGATCATCTCCACATACTCGATGGCAAATTTTCGCTCGACCCCTGATGAACCGGGATAGAAGACATCCATCGCCTCGCGGACACGCTGCGTCAGGCCGGGGGGGCCGGCGATGACGAGCGCGGTTTCGCGTCGGCTGATGAGCTGGGCGTCGAGGATGAAAAAAGGGACGCCGCCGAAATGGTCCCCGTGGAGATGGGAGATCAGGATGAGATCGATCCCATCGGAGCGAATCCCCGCCCGCTTCATCGGGATCAGCGAAGAGGCGCCGCAGTCGATCAGGAAACGCATCTTGCCCGTATCCACATGGATACACGCCTGGAAACGCCCGCCGCTGCCGAAGTTGTCCCCGCTGCCGAGAAAACGGACGCGGACGTTTCCATCGGCCGCAGGCAATGGATCGCGGATAGCGACCATCGTCCCCTCCTATGATATTTTGGTAATTATTCACTTTTTTCACAAGCATTTCAACTTTTATTTTAAATCCGGGCAGGATTTTTTCTTGACACCCGGCAGAGTCTATGATCTCTGTAGCCCTCGTACCACCGGTTTATATCAGTATCATTATTTCTTTTGGAGGTTGTTATGCCCGATGCGCAGAATCAGTTTCTAGAGTTGGTCCGCAGATCCAAACTTTTTGTCCCGGTAAACAGGGATAAATTTGTGGCCAAGGCCTGGACCCGAGGGGCGGACTGTATCATCCTGGACCTCGAAGACGCTATTGCACCATCCGATAAAGCCTCCGCCCGGAAGCTGGTGAAAGATGTCATCCCCATCGTCAACAGAGGCGGGGCGGATGTTCAGGTACGCATCAATCGGGAATATGAAGAGGAGGACCTGGGGGCTATCGTGGTTCCCGGTCTGGATGGTGTGATGATTCCCAAACCCGAATCGGCGGAAGAGATCCGGCGCATCGACCGGCTCGTCACCGCGCTGGAAAAGGAGAGAGGATTACCCGCCGGGAAGATTTATTTTGACATTATCGTCGAGACAGCCCTGGGCGTGGAAAACATCGAGGGCATCGCAAAAGCCAGCCCGCGCACCGCCCACATGAATATCGGCCAGGGAGACCTCTCGGTCAGCATGGGATTCCCCCGGTTTATCGAGTTAAACTTTGAGCAGTACTTTTATGCCGAGAACAGGCTGCTCTACGCGGCGCGCGCCGCCAAGATGCAGGCCCACAGTCTCGGGGCGCAAAACGGCGTCGATTTTACCGATATATCGATGGGGGATGAAGCCATGCTGAAGGCCTGCCGGCATGCCCAATGGATGGGTTTCATGGGGGCCAGCATCATCCATCCGGGTTGGGTCAACGCCTGCAACGAGGGGTTCAAGCCGCCGCAGAAAGATCTGGATATGGCCCGCAAGGTGAAGGCGGCCCTCGACGAAGCATACGCGAAGGGGGAAGGATCCGTGACCGTCGACGGGCGGATGTACGATGTGGCCAATATGAAACATGTCAACTATATTCTGGGGCGCGCCGGGGCCATCGCCCGCCGCGAGGCGGAAAAGACCGCGGCGTTGAACAAGGTGAATGGCATATAAGAAAGGTCATCCTATGCCCAAAGGGTTGGAGGGGATCAAGGTTATCGAAGTGGGGGGCGCTGCGGCCATGCCTTTGGCGGGGATGCTCATGGCCGGCTGGGGGGCCGAAGTCATCCATGTCGAGCCGCCCGGCCGGGGAGACATGATGCGGACGCTGTTGAAAGAGGGCGCCGGGGGGTGGATGAAACCCAACGAGGTCAACTACCTCTGGGAGCATATGGACCGGAACAAGAAGGGGATCGCCCTCAATATCGGGACCCCCGACGGACAATCCATTCTGCATCGGCTCATTGCCGGCGCCGATGTTTTCCTCAACAACCTCCGGCCCTACGAGTTGGAGAAATTCAACCTGACTTACGAAGCGCTGGCGAAAGTCAACCCGCGGATCATCTTTGCCAACCTCACCGGGTACGGGCGGAAGGGGCCGGAGAAAAACGCCGGCGGTTACGACTCCGTGGCCTTCTGGGCGCGCAGCGGCGTCATGGATCTCCTTCACGAGACCGACAGCCCCCCCAATATCTCCCGGCCCGGTTACGGAGACAGCATCACCTCGATTTGCCTGCTTGCCGGTATCATGGCGGCTCTTCTCATCAGGGAACGGACGGGGCTCGGCCAGGAGGTGGATGTTTCGCTGTTCAACACCGCGACCTACGCGCTCGGATTCGACATCGGCCACTGCCTCATCACCGGCGAGGACGCCCTGCGTCCCGGGCGAAAAGCATTGGGCAACCCGATCCGAAACGTCTATCCCACGAAGGATGGCCGATGGGTCATGTTGGGGATGACCAACGCCCAGCACTATTGGCCCTCCTTCTGCAGGGCCATCGAACGGGCCGATCTGGAGAATGACCCCCGGTTTGCGACCCTGGAAGCCCGAGCCCGGAACTCCGCCGAGCTGGTGACGATCATCGAGGGGATATTCCGGACGAAAACGTATGCGGAATGGATCGAGATCCTCCTGGCCAACAAGCTCGTCTGGTCGCCGGTGAAGACCCCCCTGGAGGTGAGCCGGGACGAACAGGCCGCGGCCAATGAATTTTTTGTGGAATGGGACCACCCCACATACGGCAGGATCAAGGTCCTTAACAGTCCCGTCAAGTTGTCCAAGACGCCCGCGGAGATCCGGATGAAAGCCCCCGATCTGGGCGAGCATACGGATCAGATCATCAGAGAGCTTGGCTACTCCGAGACGGAGATCGCAGAAATGAAGAAGGCTGGAACCATCGGGTAGTAACCCCCGGCCCGGTTTCCAGGGAATCAGACCTGTATCGCGGATGACTCTTGTCAGAGAAATCCATCAAAAAGGAGGGAAAAAATGATGAAAAAAGGTTGGATAGTAATCGTTTTGGCGTGCTCTTTCTTTCTGGTCACCCTATCGGTCGAATGGAACAAGGCGCAGGCCTACACCGGAGAAGGACAGAAGACCCTGATCCTCAAATCGGGATCGGAAGATCCCGACAACGCCGCCATGGGCAAGGCTGGAATCCGGTTTGCCGAACGGATCAAGAAGGCGACCAACGGCAAGATACAGATCACCCATTATCCCGGATCGCAGCTCGGGTCGTCGCGCCAGATGATCGAGTCCGTCAAGGTGGGGGCGCTCGCCTTCATGATCTCCGGGATGGGCGGGTGGAACCCCATTTTGGACACCCAGCTTCTTCCTTACCTTTTCCGGGATCTCGATCATGCGGACAAGGTCCTCAACGGGCCCATCGGAGAGGAGCTGAACCGCAAGTTGATCGAAAAGTCAGGAATCCGAACCGCCGGATGGGTCTTCCGGGGACTTCGCAACTGCACCTTCGGCAAGGTCGCGGTCCATAAGCCCGCCGACATGATCGGGATGAAGTTCCGCGTCCCGGAATCGGCGGTCAACCTCGACACGTGGCGAGCCGTAGGGGCAAAACCGACCCCGATGGCCATCGCCGAGGTGTACACGAGCCTCCAGCAGGGGGCGATCGACGGGCAGGAGAACCCCACCGACTTCATCGTCAAGAGCAGTTTCTTCGAGGTCCAGAAATACCTGGTGTTGACCGGCCACGTCAACCCGCCCGGCTGGGTCCAGATCAACGATCAGATCTGGCAGAACCTGACGCCGGAGACGAAAAAGGTGTGGATGGAGGTCTGGAACGGAGTCTCGATGGAGTTGCGGAAAGAGATGCTGGCGAATGAGCTCAGTAACCAGGCGTTCTGGAAGTCCAAAGGCGGCGAGGTGATCGTCCCCGATGTCGCCGCTTTCAGGTACGCGATGAAGGACGTCTGGAAGAAATTCGCACCCAAGGCGTGGGGGGAGGGATTCTACGAGAAGATCCAGGCGGTGCGATGACCCTGGTTCTCGACAGCGCATGAACCATCATTGATAGCTTTTAAAAGTCACCCAAGCCGTCACCCCGGCGAATCCCGGACCCCGACCCCGTATCACGTACGGGGCAGTCCGGGACAGGCGCCGGGGTCCAGACGTCGTCCCGGCGGCGGAAGCCGGGAACCAGAAAGGCACTGGATTCCGGCTTCCGCCGGAATGACGGAAAATAGTGTTTTTCGACTTTTTTCGAGGTCGTCATCATTGAGAGGAGACGGTATGGTAAAGCCGGAACATCGATTTGCCGAAGGTCTGACCGCCGTTTTGGAGTATCTTTCGATGGCGTGCGTAGCCGCGATGGCCCTGCTCGTCATCGCCCAGGTCGTCCTCCGGTATGTGTTCAACGATCCGCTCACCTGGTCGGAGGAGATGGCCCGGATCGTTTTCATCTACCTTGCGTTCATCGGTATCGGCGCCGCCTATGGTCGCCGAAGGCACATGTTCATCGATGCCCTCGTTATCCTGCTCCCTCCGAAGATGAAGAGGGGCGTAGAGTTTGCGGTCGTCGGGATCGCATCGGCTTTCCTGGTGGCGGTCATCATGCTTACCGCCCGGTCGATGGCGGAGCTGCAGAGGATGGACGTCACCACCCCCGCGCTCGAGTATCCCATGGCCTTCGTCTACCTGGTCATTCCCCTGGGACTGTCGGCGCTCATCGCCCTGATGTGGATGGATCTCTTTAAAGAAAGGAACCCGTAAATGATCCTCCTCTTCGGCATGATGCTGGTTTTCATACTGCTGGGCATGGAGCTGGGAGTAGCGATGGGGCTCAGCGGAATGGTCTATATTCTGGTCTCATGGCTGGGGCCGTCTCCGATCCCATTTTCGATCATCCCCCAGAACTTTGTCTATGGATTGGATTCATTCCCCCTGTTGGCGGTGCCCCTGTTCATGCTGGCCGGTGAGTTGATGGAAAAGGGGGGGGTGACGGCGCGTCTGGTGAGATTCGCCCGCGCCCTCGTCGGCCATATCACGGGAGGGCTGGCCAATGTCTCCGTTGTCGTCAATATGATCATGGCGGGGATGTCGGGATCCTCGGTTGCGGATGCCGCGGCGACGGGCACGATCCTCATCCCGGCCATGAAGAAAGCGAAATATCCCCCGGAGATGGCCGCCGCCGTCATCGCTTCCTCCGCCACCATCGGGCCCATCATTCCGCCCAGCATCCCCCTTGTATTGATCGGCAGCATGACCGGCGTAAGCATCGGCCGGCTGTTTCTGGGGGGCGCCGTTCCCGGCTTCCTGATGGGGATCATGTTGCTCATCACCACCTATCTGATCGCGCGTAAGAGGAAAATGGTCAAAGAATCGACATTTGAAGTCAAGGAACTCCTCCTGAGCACCCGGGATGCCGTTCTGTGTCTCCTGATGCCGGTCGTCGTTCTGGGAACGATGATCTTGGGAATCGCCACACCCACCGAGGCGGCGGGCATCGCCGTGGCCTACGCCCTGTTCCTGGGAGGGGCGGTCTATCGGGAATTCACCTGGCCGTCGCTTCTGGAGGCACTGAAAAATAGCGCGGTGACGACGGCCTCCATCACCTTCACGATTGCCGGGGCCAGCGTGATCGGGTGGGTGGCGACCGCCGAGCAGATCGGGCCGAAACTGGCCCAAACCTTCTTGGCGATTACCGATAACCCCTTGCTGATCATGTTCATGATCAACTTTCTCATTCTGCTGCTGGGTTTCCCGCTGGAGCCCCTGCCGATGATCATGATGCTGATCCCCATCCTCATGCCGGTGGTCAAACAACTGGGGATCGATCCGGTCCATTTCATCGTGGTCTTTACGGTCAATATCCAGTTGGCGCTCTTGACCCCGCCGGTGGGAGCGAATCTCTTCGTCGTTACGGCCATATCAAAATCGACCATCCTGGACGTGTCCAGGGCGCTGCTTCCATTTCTTTTAGCACTGCTGGTCGCGCTGGTGATACTGATTGTGTATCCGCCCATTACCCTCTGGCTTCCCAAGGCGCTGATGGGGTGATCGCTTTAAATTTAATATAAGGTGAAACTCTTCGAATTGCCGACGATGGTGGAGGCCCACCAGGAGGGTCCAGCCGTCACCCTTACCGTGACGACGCCCGCTGCGTTGGTAATCGTGCCCGAAAAATCCCCGACGACAATGGGGGATGTCGGGGCATACGTGGTGACCGATGGTGTGTTCAGAAGCGCCTGGGCATATTGCTGGGTCGCAGTCGATTGCAGGGCGGCGACGGCGCCCGAGACGGCGCTTTGTTGAGACTTGGTTTGCATGTCAAAATACTTCGGTACAGCCACCGCTGCCAGGATACCGAGGATGACGAGAACCGCAATGATTTCGATCAGCGTGAAACCTTTTTGATTTCTTAACATCGAGAATCTCCTTTCATATCCGTTTTTATTTTACTGCCTTATTGTACCAAAGCCCGACCGCTATTTCGATCACTGAATACAAAAAAATGTTATCGATGTCAAGCAGAATAGTCAAATAAACAGAACTGTTTGCATATACAATATTTTTCTTGACATGGCGAGCAAGCCTTCAAAAGATTAAATTCCTCTTGACGAGTAAGTTAACATTAACTAGTATGTACATAAGTGGTAACATAGCATATCGCGAACCTAGCAGCATAACATGAAATAAGAAAAGGAGAAAGAACTATGATGAAAAAAAGTTGGGGATGGGCTGGACTGATCGCCTTGGTTTTATGCCTCTCCGTCACGTTCCTCGCCGGTTGCGCCAAAAAGTCGGCGTTGAAGGAAACGGCGCTGGTCTCGCCCGAGTCGAGACCGGCAGCCAAGGCGTCGCCGGCGCCCTCGAAGAGCACCGATGATGCGGCCGCTCGGGAAAAAGCGCGTCGCGATCAGGCCTTGCGGGAACAGGCCTTGCGGGAACAGGCCTTGCGGGAAGCGGCGGCCAGGGAAGCGGCCGAAAGGGGCAAGAAAGAAGCGGCAGCCAGGGCGACGGCGATCATGAAGGAACTCCAGATTCCGGACATCAACTTTGATTATGACAAGTACAACCTCACGCCTCTTGCCCAGTCGATCCTGAAAGCGGCATCCCCGGCGTTTGTTAAGTATCCGGCGTATAAGCTCGTGGTGGAAGGGCATTGCGACGAGCGGGGCACCGGGGAATACAACCTGGCCCTCGGCGAGAAGCGCGCGGAAGAGGCCGCAAAATACCTTGTCGACCTGGGCATCGGGAAAGAAAGAATCAAGACCATAAGCTATGGCAACGAAATGCCTCTGGATAAGGGACACGATGAAGCCGCCTGGGCAAAGAATCGAAGGGCCCGCTTCGTCATTTTCCCGCCTGTGAAGTAAGATTCCCCTTAACCCATGCCTTAAAGACGGGGAAAATGGTCTTTGATTCCGCTCTTCAGGCTATCAAGGAGGTCGTAGCGGGTAAGATCGAAGCAGATGGGGGTGATCGTGATCATCCCCCGCTTCAGGGCGCAGGCGTCCGTATCCTCGTCCTCGCAGGCGGGCAACTCGGTCTCCCCCGCCAGCCAGTAGTAGATGTTCTCCCGCGGGTCGATCCGCCTGTCGAAGTTCTCCATAAGGCGCGCGTGCCCCTGCTTCACGACCGCGATACCCTTGATCTCCGCCTCCGGAATGGCCGGGACATTGACGTTGAGCGCCACGGGCGGCTGAGGGTGCCGAAGAACGAAGGCGGCTATCCGCCGGGCGAAGCGGGTGGCCGCAGTGAAGTCCGCTTCCTGATGGGTGTCGAGCGAGACCGCAATCGAGGGAACCCTCTGGATCGCCGCCTCGGTCGCCGCCGAGACGGTCCCTGAATAGAGGACGTTGATCCCCACGTTGGCCCCTCGGTTGATCCCGGAGACCACCAGATCGACCGGCCCGCCGGCCAGCTCGCAGATCCCGATCTTGACGCAGTCCGCGGGCGTCCCCGCGACAGCGTAACCGAGAAAGCTGCCGTTTTTTCTGGCCTTCCGGACCATCAGCGGTCGGAAGATCGTAATCGCATGGCCCACGGCGCTCTGCTCGACCTCGGGCGCCACAACGATGCACTCCGCATCCTTTGAGAGCTCCTGGTAAAGCGCGGCGAGCCCCCGCGCGTAGATCCCATCGTCATTTGTCAGCAGAAAGCGCATGTTTTCCCCTATTTCACCTGCCCCTATTTCACCTGAACGATCCTTCCGTCCTTGACCGTCAGGATGAAAAGATCCTTTTGTGCATCCCGCGATGCCGGGAAAGAGGTCTTTCCCGATACGCCGCGATAACCTTTGATTTGCGTGAGACCTCTGCGGAAGGCATCTCTGGTTTCGCCGCGGTTTTCGAGAAGCAGCTTTACTGCGATGTCCGCGGCGTCATACACAAGGGCCTCCATCGTATCCGGCTCGCGTCCGTAAGCCGTATAGAAAGCCTCGATGAAATCGTTCACTTCGGGCCGGAAGCTGTTTATAAAGAAACCGTCCACAAAGACCGCCCCCTGCAAATGCCCGGGATCGGCCTTGAGGAGCTCCGGGGAATCCCAACCGCTCGTCCCGAGGAGCCGGATACCCGTGATATCGTAATAGGCCAGTTGCTGCACAATCATCGCAACCCGGTACGAGAAATCGGGAATGAAGAGGGCCTCGAAACCGGGATCGGGTTTCGGCGGAAAACCGGCTGAGACTTCCATGCCTGGGCTTGCCGGCGCAACACCGCCGAGGGCGCGGATCTCCTCTCCTAAATCGGTCTGGTCGGCTTTGTATGGCTTCTCTTTCCTGATTTCACCGCCCTTTCTTCGCACCTCCTCCCTGAACAACCGTGCCATCTCCTGGCCGTAAGGGTCATCCGGGTAAAGGATAGCAAACCGGCGGAGACCCAACTCCGCCTGGGCGTACTGGACCACCGTCCGGACCTGCATCGCCGCGGTAAGAAAATTCCGGAAGACGTGATCTCCGACCTCGGTGATCCCCTCCCGCTGCGTCAGGGTCAGGATGGGAATCTTCAGGCGCTGGGCCTCCTTTGCCGCCTCGAAGGCCTCCTGACTTCCCAGCGGCCCGAGAATACAGGTCACCCCGGCGCGGGCCAGTTTTTCCACCGCCGCCCCGGCTACGGCGGCTTCGCTCTGCGAGTCCTCGATAAGAACGCGGATCGGGGTCTCCTTGGCCGCGTTGAAAACCCCGGCTGCAAGCAGGACCGCATCGAGGGCTCGATTGCCGTAGGCGGCATTGCGTCCCGACAGGGGAAGAATGCAGCCGATAGCGTAGTGGTCGACAGCCGGCGTGTTCTCGTCAGCAAATGCGGGGCATGCTGCGGCAATCGAGAGAGCGAGAATCAGGATCAGCGTAAGACCGCAACGCCGCCCGACTGTCGCTGTAAAGCCCCGCTTACTCATGATCATGCCTCATTTCTTAACGACTTCAGCGGCAGAGGGATTTCATATACCGAAGAGCCTCCTCGGCCAGCGATGGCGACGCAATCCGGACGGAAACCTCGCGGTTGTACTTCAGGGCCGACTGTGTCAGGTTGTGGCTTCCGATAAAAAGAGTTCTTTTGTCGATGACAACCATCTTGGTATGCATCGTCCGCTCCGGGGCGTCCATGCACACCCCGATCCCCGCGGCTCTCAGCTTCCTTGCGGTTTCGGCGTTGACCTCGCTGACGTTATCCCCCTCCTGCCCCTGTTCGATGACCGCCTCCACCCTGACTCCGCGCCGGACCGCCTCCCGGAGGCGCGCCAGGATCCTGTCGGGTCGGTTATCCGCGAATCCGTTTGTCTTGAAGAAAAATACAGTCAGCGCAATCTCCTGCCGGGCCTGGTCGATGCCTTCCAGGAGCGCCGCAAAATAATCCCCGTCCTTGAGCAGTTTGGCGCCGCAACCCTCCTGCGATACAGGGTCGGGGGTTTTCGTTCCCGGTTCCGCAGGCGCAAGCGTCGGCGCGATGAGGGTCAGGAGCGCCGCCAACAGCGACATCCACCGGATCACCCGCTTCACCTGCTCTGCCATATCATCACCGTCCCCCGTTGATTGTTTATTTACAACAAACAGCGTTCGCCGTCGATAAAAAAAAGCCCGGGGGTTGGCAGAACGCACCCCGGGCGGTTTTTTCTTTAAGAATCTACTTCTTTACATCTTCGAAATCGGCGTCGACCACATCGTCGTCTTTCTTACTACCGCCGGTCTGCGCATCCGCGCCCGCTCCGGGCTGAGGGCCGGTCCCTGCTCCCGGTTGCTGCGATGCGGTCTTGGCGTACATCGCCTCGGCCAGCTTGTGCGAGGCATTGGTGAGTTCTTCCTGGGCCGCCTTGATTGCCGCAAGATCGTCTCCTTCGATCGTCTTTCTGACCTTGGCGATGCCTTCCTCGATCCGCGTCTTTTCGGCGGCGTCGATCTTGTCGCCGAACTCCTTGATATTCTTTTCCACGCTGTAAGCCAGCGAGTCAGCCTGATTCCGCGCCTCGATCAATTCCTTCTTCTTCTTGTCCTCCTCGGCATGGGCGTCGGCTTCCTTGACGAGCTTCTTGATCTCCTCCTCGGTAAGACCGCTGGAGGCGGTGATCTTGATGCTCTGCTCTTTTCCGGTTCCGAGATCCTTCGCCGAGACATGGACGATGCCGTTGGCATCGATATCGAATCCGACCTCGATCTGGGGCATGCCCCTCGGCGCCGCAGGAATCCCGACCAGTTCGAAACGACCGAGTGTCCGGTTGTCTGCCGCCATGGAGCGTTCACCCTGGAGAACATGGATGCTTACCGCCGGCTGGTTGTCCGCCGCCGTAGAGAAGATCTGGCTCTTCTTGGTCGGAATCGTCGTGTTCTTCTCGATCAGCCTCGTCATGACGCCGCCCAGGGTCTCGATGCCGAGGGAAAGCGGCGTCACGTCCAGAAGCAGAACATCCTTTACGTCGCCGGTAAGGACGCCCCCCTGGATGGCGGCGCCGATAGCGACCACCTCATCGGGGTTGACCCCCTTGTGGGGTTCCTTCCCGAAGATCTCTTTCACCTTCTGCTGAACGCGGGGCATTCGGGTCATCCCGCCGACGAGGATCACCTCGTCGATGTCGCTCGTCTTCAGCTTGGCGTCCTGGAGGGCCGTCAGGCAGGGCGGCACCATCTTTTCGATCAGGTCCTCCACCAGCGCCTCCAGCTTCGCCCGGGTCAGCTTGATGTTCATGTGCTTGGGTCCCGAGGCGTCGGCCGTGATGAAAGGGAGGTTGACGTCCGTCTCCATCGAACTGGAGAGCTCCATCTTCGCCTTCTCCGCCGCTTCCTTGATCCGCTGCAGCGCCATCTTGTCCTTCCGGATGTCGATCCCCTGGTCTTTCTTGAACTCATTCGCCAGGTAGTCGATCAGCCGCTGGTCGAAATCCTCGCCGCCCAAATGCGTATCGCCGTTTGTGGACTTGACTTCAAATACGCCGCCGCCCAGTTCGAGGATCGAAATGTCGAAGGTCCCGCCGCCGAGATCGAAGACGGCGATCTTCTCGTCCTTCTTCTTGTCCAGGCCGTAGGCCAGGGCCGCCGCCGTCGGCTCGTTGATGATCCTCAGGACATTGAGACCCGCGATCTTGCCGGCATCCTTGGTCGCCTGCCGCTGCGAGTCGTTGAAGTAGGCCGGCACTGTGATGACCGCATCGGTGATCTTCTCTCCGAGGTAATCATCGGCGGTCTGCTTCATCTTCACCAGGATCATCGACGAGATTTCCGCCGGGCTGTAGTTCTTTCCCCGGATCGTCACCTGGGCGTCGCCGTTGCCCGCTTCGGTGATCTTGAACGGACTGATCGTCCGATCGTACTGCACCTCTTTCGAATTATACTTTCTCCCGATCTGCCGCTTGATCGCATAGACGGTGTTCTCCGAATTGGTGACGGCCTGCCTTTTCGCGACCTGTCCGACCAACCGTTCCCCGCTTTCCGTAAAGGCCACCATCGAGGGGGTCGTTCTATTTCCCTCCTGGTTCGCGATCACGACGGGGTCTCCGCCTTCCATCACCGCGACGCACGAGTTTGTCGTTCCCAAATCTATCCCAATAATCTTTCCCATGATTTCTAATCCTCCTTGAATGAATTATCCTTTTCGCAATCCTGCCGATCTTCTTTTTCAGGCCGCTTGCAGACGCATACCTTTGCAGGACGGAGCAGTCTGCCGTTCAAGAGATAACCCCTCTCGAACTCGTTGACCACCTTGCCCGTCTCGCTTTCATCGGTTACGACCTGCAGCATCGCCTCGTGCACGTTGGGATCGAAATCCTTTCCCGCCGTGTCGATCACCTCAACGCCGTGCTTCTTGAGGCAGCACAGGAGCTGCTCGTGAAGCATCTTGAGCCCCTTTTTGAAAGCCTCGAAATCTTCGGAAATGTCGGCATGCTCCAGGGCCCGATCCACATTATCGACGACCGGCAGAATATCCCTGAGCAGGCTTTCGTTGCCGTAGTTTATCGCGTCAGCCTTCTCCCGGACGGCCCGTTTCTTGTAATTCTCGAGCTCGGCGGCGACACGCACATATTTATCGAAATTCTCGGCGGCCGTCTTCTCCGCTTCCTGAAGTTTGCACATCATTTCTTCTTCGCTTGACTGCTTTACGCACGCCTTATCTTCCCCGGCAGCCGCCTTTTTCTCCGGCGCCGGCTCTGCTACCGTCCTGTCCGAAAGGTCTTCGCTTGATTCGGCTGCGCTCATTTTCACCTTCTTCGCCATACTTCCTTTACCTTATTTGCTATCCGGTCTCCGAAAGAGTTTGAAATCCACCATCTCGCAGATGACATGCCCCACCGTGATATGCGTCTCCTGGATGCGGGGAGTGCTGGTAGAGGAGACGTTCAGGGCATGATCCACGATTCTGGCCACGTCGCCGCCGTCCCGACCGGTCAGGCCAACCGTCACCATGCCGATCTTCTTTGCCGTTTCCAAGGCCTTCACCACATTCGCGGAAGTCCCGCTGGCACTCATCCCCCAGGCGATGTCCCCTTTTTGACCGATCGCTCGAATCTGCTTGCTGAAAATATCCACAAAATCATAGTCATTGGCGATGCTGGTGATCACCGATGTATCGGTGGTCAGGGCAATCGCCGGAAGGGGAGGTCGCTCGATCACGAACCGATTGACAAATTCCGCCGCCAGGTGCTGGGCATCCGCCGCTGAACCGCCGTTTCCAAAGAAGAGGATCTTGTTTCCGTCCTTGAGCGCCGCCGTCACCGCCTCGATAACCGCCACAACCCGCGTCAGGTTCTCGTTGACAAAATTTTCTTTGGTCTCGTTCGACTCCCGAAATATTTTGATGATGTAATCTTCCATCTTATCTTACCCTTCCATGCCCTGCCCTGCTCTCGCGAAATCTTCAAACCGGGCATAATATATGAATCACTCCAGACCCTGTCAAGGGAGGCAGGCCGATTTAAATTCTTAAAGGAAATACCCTTCGTTGCGGTTCCGGTCATGGAGTTCGGCCCGTTTTCCGCGATTCCACCCCGATACCCTGCTCATATACCGGGTGATCCGGGCCAAACCGTCGATCTGGTCGGACCCGCACTGTGGGCATCGCTGCAGAAGCCCCCGGGAGGTGGCTCCGCAGCGGCCGCAGGAAGTAAATTCGGGAGAAAAAACGATCTGACTGCTGCTCGTCTCTCTAAACGCCCGGACGATAAAGCCGGCGAGGGCTGCCGGCGTCGGTTCGGCGGCGCCCAGCTCGATGTGGGTCACAGCACCCGAGCGGAAGAAAGGATGAAAGAGCCCCTCGATCCTCACCCGGGTCAGCGGGTCGACCGGCGCCGCCGGATGGAGATGGGTCGAGTTGGTATAGTAGATCTCTCCTTTGGCCAGGTCACCCCGCACATAACGGCCCGACTGTGGAGAGAAATGTTTCAGGTCAAGGCGGGCGAAACGGTAGGAGGTGGTCTCCGCGGGGGTCTGTTCGAGAACAAAGCACATGCCATGAATCCTGCAGAGCTTATCGACCTCCTTCTGCATGTGTCCGATCAGATCGAGACCCCAGGCCAGGGCCTCGTCCGACTCGTGCAGCTGGCGGCCCTTGCGGATCCGGACGAGTTCGTTGAGTCCCGTCACGCCGATGAGATAGCGGGCATCGGCCATCCTGAGCGAGGGGCCGTCGTCGCCGTGCATCGCAAGCATGGCCAACGGACCGGCGTCTCCGAGGGCGAGAAGGCTTTCGATGAATTCACGCTTCTGGATATGGGCTTTCACTGCAAGGGCCATCATCTCATCCAGAAGGACGAAGAGATCGCGGTCGTCCGCGCCGGCACGGTAACCGAGACGGGGAAGGTTTAAGGTGACGTTCTGGATCGACGCGTCGCTCCGCCTCCAAGGCCCTGCCGGAATTTCTGCCGTCTCCTTTCCATGGATGTCAGGGCAGAAGCAGGCAGTTGAGGAAACGTCGTCCTCCCGATCGAGAGCAAAACAGAGATTCCCTTTCGCGGAGGCAACGCCGCAGAGCTCTTCCAGAAATGCTTCGTGGCCGGGGGTCCGGAAGAACTCGTCCGTGATATGGATGATCGCCCGGGGAAAAACAAACGGTTTGCCGGAGGCATCCCCCCCCCGATACACCTTCATAAGCGCCCGGGCAAAGCGCTGCGATTCATCGCTGTATTCCCGGCAGGTCAGGCCGGTTGGATTTCCGCCGGGACCGATGGCGGGGAGGTCGGCGAGAAAACGGGGGATTTCCCAGTAGAGGTGGATGTCGGTGAACATCGCCTGCCCCCCGGGGGCGGAGGTGAGCTGGGAAAATTCATAGACGAGCATCTGGGCGAGCTGCTCGATCTCCTGCTGCCCCGTCCCCGTCAGATAGGGGGCAAAAGCGAGATTGACCGTGTCCCAGCCGATCACCCCGGCAAAGTGGCCTTGAAGCGAGGCCCCGAAGCGGACCATATGGGCAAGCAGGACCTCCGCATGCCGCGCCGGTCCGGCGATTGTAACGGAGTGGGGCAGCTTCAGACCGAAACGCTTCAGGTATTCGAGCGACTGGCAGGAGCTGTAGGGCCGGTCGATGTAACCCAAACCGTGCAGATGGAGATCCCCGGATACATGGGCGTCGCCTACCTCCCGCGAGAAGACGTCATGGAGGGCGTATTCCCGCTTGATCCCCTCGACAAGCGCGAGACTTGTCCCTTCGGGGACGTGCGGAACGTTGGCGTTTTCCTTGTTCTGATGGAGAATGAGTCGACGGACGTCGTAGAGGGGGAAACCGAGGCGGGCGTGGAGCCGTCTTTCTTTCTCCAGGCCTCTTTCGATCAGCTTGGCATCGACCAGCTCCCTGATAAGCGCCGTTGTGAGCAGACCGATTCCCGAAGCGACGATCTGCTTCTCCACCTCCCGGCTGATCGCTTCGGCGGTGATTTCATCGATTCCGGTCTCGCGGATCAGCGCCTCGACAATGCGCCGGCGGTTCCACCGGGCGACCTCCTCGGCCGAGGTCCGGACAAACAGCGTGAGATCGGTGGTTTCCGGATCAATAATCGTCATCAGATATTCGTCTTCGCGGCCCCTTCCACGGTGTCCAGGGTCCGCTCCGCCGCATGGGCGAGAAGGTCGTCGTGGTCGTGGTTCAGGGAAAAGACCCGAAAATGGACGATACGGGCCGGGATGAAGCGATAGATGTCCCGGAGGGGTTCGGGGGAGGTGATCCCGGTCGCGGGGTTGAAGATGTTGACCCGTTTTTCGGTATCCGCCATCGGATTCAAGGGTCTCGGGTCCTGGGTCGCAAGATCGACGCGGAGCGGTTTATTCCTCAGAAAACCGGGGAGGTGCGACCGGATCTGCTCTTCGTAGTCCGCGGCGCGGGAGAAGCGGGTCCCCTTCTGGAGTTGGTCGATGGAGATCTCCGCCGAAAACGACATCTTCCATTTGACCTCCCGGCGGTGGAGTTTTTCCCATTCCCTTCCGAGCTTCGCTTTCCGGGAATTGCCGCTGTCCGGCCACAGACGAACCTCGGAGAAGAGACTCCACTCGTCACAGTTCAGGTACGCCTCCGGGATCTCGGCGGGATTGACGGGCAGGATCAGCCGCATCGTGTCCCGGAAGATCTCCTGGAGGTGAAGGTCGAGCGCCCGCGTCGTCCTGTGGAAATAGACGTTCGCATAGAGAGTCAATCTGGCATTCAGAAAACGGCTGAGGGCCGAGATGCCCGCCTGGTGCAGCGCGAGGCCGGCCCTCGTATAAAAAGTGTAGAACCGCAGTCTTGCCATGTCGACGATGTCGAGCGAAAAGCCGGTCATGAAAGCGTCGCGCTGGACGTAATCGAGATTATCCACGGTATAGGTGCCGGAAAAGAGCTGCCGAAGGAGCTGAAGCCACCGGGGCATCGCTGCATCGCGCTGATCCGGCATCTTGATCAGAAACGCCACCGCTGCCGGGTCGAGCGTCTCGCCGGCGACGAAGGGTCCCGAAGGACTTCTCCGGATCCGGGTGATGATCCGCCCCAGTTTACGGACGATGATCAGCCGCCCCAGGTCTTCGTGCGTAAGGCCATGCTGATCCAGAAAATGGTCATCGAAGAAGTGACCGTAGGGACCGTGTCCCACGTCGTGGAGGAGTCCCGCCACACGGAGCAGCGCTTCGACATAGTTCTTGGAGGGGAGATCGGGGCAGACCTCCTTCAGCGAAGGGTAGAGATGGCATCCGAATTCGCCGGCGATATGCATCGTCCCCAGGGAGTGCTGGAAGCGTGTGTGTTCGGCTGCCGGATAGACCCAGCGGGCGCTCTGAAGCTGGTAGATCCTGCGGAGGCGCTGGAGCCAGGGGGAATCGATGAGGTCTTTTTCGGTCTTCTCGCC
>MICN01000122.1 GCA_001829875.1 Syntrophus sp. GWC2_56_31 | reverse complement strand
ATCACGACTCTGTCGCCGTATCCGATGGAAGTGGACCAGGGACCCAACAAGGGCAACAAGATTCAGTTCGTCGTTTTACCCGACGGCGTGCATCTCGAATTTACGACGAGGGTCAACGAATAGCCGAATAGGGACAGGCGTTTATCGGGACTTTCCTTACCGATCCGGGGGATGAGAAGCAGGGGGCGCGGCCGCAAGCCCGCCTAGGTTCTGGAAAGGCGGGGGGCAAAGAGAAGCCGTTCGACTTGTTGCCGGTCTATCTTCCCGTTCGGCAGGACGGGGATGGCCGTGACGATCCTGATCTTTCGCGGACGACCATAGTGTTCGTCCATCAATCGGAGGGCCGCCCTGAGTTCGCGGATGGACAGGTCGCCTGCCACCAGCGCTGCGATCTGTGCCTGCCGCGCCCCGGTCAGGGGAACGGCGGTGACGACTGCGTCCCTGACCCCGGGAATCCGCCGAATCTTCTCGCGGATCTCCTCGAGGTCCACCCGCTTCCCGGCGACCTTGACGATGTGATCCGCCCGCCCCAGGAAGATGAACCGGTTTTCCCCGGTACTTGCGACGCGGTCCGCGGTCGTGAAGAAGCCTTCCGCATCGCAGGGCAGATCGGGAGAGACGAAATCCGAGCGAACGGCGAGACGGTCCGAAAGGATCTTCCAGTCAAGACAGGCGAACGGCTCCCAGGCATCGTGATTGGCTCCGTAGGACCGGATCGCTATCCCCCCCGTCTCCGTCGATCCGTAGATTTCGGTAATCGCCAAACCCGTCTTTTCCAGGAAGAAGGCTGCGTCCCCGCCGTCGAGGGGGGCTGCGGAGGAGAGAGCCAGCCGCAGGGAAAAGCGCTGCAGGTCCCCGGACCTCAGCGCCCGATAGTGGATCGGCACTCCGACCAGAACGGTAGCCGCTTCGTTTTGCAGGGCGGACAGGATTTCCTGGGGAAACGTACAGGTGCGGCGAAGGACCTGGGCCGAGGCGACGAAGGGGAGGAGGACCGAACCGAGAAGGCCGTAAATATGCTGCGGCGGGACCGTGGACAGCAGGAGGTCGGTCTCCCGGATGCCGAAGGTTCTGGCGAGATTCATCGCTTCGCCGAAGAGGTTTGCGGGGGTCTTGGACCATATCCGGGGTTTCCCCGTGGAGCCTCCCGTGAAAAGAAAGGCAAAGGCTCTGTCCGGGGTGCGGACAGGCTTCAAGGGACGATCGCCCGGGTCCGGGGGGCATTCTTCGATCCGGATCACCTCCGCTGCTTCGGGAGGGTCGACGGTGGAATCGGTCAGGATCCAACGGAAATGCCTCGCTTCGCGCGCCGCGCCGAGGACCCGGGGCTGAAAGGCGTGGGGGAGGATGAAGGGAGGGGCCCCTGCCATCGATGCAAGCAGGGCCGCCAAAAGGAGGGGCCTGTCCTCGATGCAGAGGCAGACCGGTTCATCGGCGGGGACGCCCCGTCGCATGAAGGCGTCCCTGATCCCTCTTGCCGAGTCTCCGATCTCACCGATGGTCGGACCGGAAGGCGTGAAGCGGCGGGTCTTGTTTTCCAGAAGTGCAGCGATCGTTTCGAACATGTTTCTCCTGATTTGAATGCATGGAACTGTCGTCAGCGGTTTTTCAAAACGTCCTTCAGCCCGAAGACCCGTATGGGATTTACGAATCCGATTTTGTAGGCCAGATCCGGCGGGAGTTGCGAGAAGAAGGCTTTCACCGGGTCGCCGCGTCCCGCCTTTCTGCGAATATCCGAAAGGGGGGGCGTGAAAAACTGGTCCGTTCCCATCATGAATCGATCGGGGCGCTTTTTCATCGCTTCCAGCCATCCCTGCTTAAGACGTCTTCCCGGGGCGAAGGGCCGGTTTTCTTCAACGCTGTCTCCGCCAAACTTGATCGTCATGTACAGGTTCGGATACCTGCTCAGAAGCTCATCCATCAGCCTGAGCGTGCGGTGACCGGTATTGTCCCATCCTGCATGGGCCCAGATGATCCGAACTTTGGGGTTGTAGGATAACAATCGCTCCAGGGCGGGAATATTTGCCTTGAGCGAGGACGGATTGTTGCCCGATTTGACCCGGTCGATGTCGGGCAGGGGCATGTCGTGGGGGATGGCCTCCATGTGGAGATCGATAGGGACATCGTGGCGGGCGGCAATGTCGGCGAGGATCAGGAAGAGGGGGTGGTCGGGCGGCGCTGTCTCGTAAGGGTGCCTGGAATGGAGGGAAAAATGCTCTGCCGTCATTTCCCCGAAGCCCACGGCCCCCAGGGCGACGATCTTTTCCGCCTGCTGTGCAAATCGTTTCTTCAAATCAGGGTCCGTTTCGCCGGACTTTACCGCTTTTTGGATCATCACGTTCAGCGAGCCGCCGCCTCCCATGAAGGCGAAGCGTCTCGGATAATAACGAATGGCGGAAAGAAATTCATCGGCCTCAAAGATGTCGCGCTGGCCTTCCGTGAAAGGCGGAGGCATGACAATGGCCATTCCGACATCCAGGCTGTCCATGAGTGACAGGGCAGCGCTGACAGCCCCCGGGTAGTCCATACTTCGACCGAACATACCACCCCTACCCGTCATCCCGAAAAGGTGGTTATGGACATCGATGTAGCCGCTTTTTTCCCTAACGGACTCGGAAGGGGAATCGTTTGGGGACTCGGCCCGTGCAACCGGAACGGGGAACAGCAGGCCGGACAAAAGGATCACAGTCCAGGCGGTTAAAATCTTCTTTTCCATAAGATACTAATGGGTGGATAAGCAGCATCTCTTTAGTATCTGCTCGCTATTCGCTTGTTGCGCATCATTTGAACTTATAACAGATTACCTTTCTTCGGCAGTTGTCGGCACATTCGCCGCATAAAATACAGTCTGTGTTCTTCATTTCTCCCGATGCAACCATTTCCATAACAGGTAACGACATAGGACATTTTACCGAGCAAAGACCGCAACTTTTGCACTTTTCTTTGTTTGTCTCAAGATGAAGGGACGGGACATTTAATAACCTGCCGACTTTATCCCCTATTATTATAAATGGCGCCATCCAACAAACGTGATGGCAAAAAGAACGTTTTCCGACGGTTAATGCAAGGGTAATGATCAAACCTAAAATGAAATATAAAATCACATAACCATGGAGATCCGTAACAGAAAGCCCGTAGGTGGTCGCAGCCAAAGGGTCGATTTTTTTTATTCCATTAATTGATAATAGGATTACTATGGCTAAGAACCAAGGGGTCCAGATAAAATATTTAATGATCCTTGATTTCATCCCAACCTTTTTCTTGATAAAAAACAAACCTGCATCGTGAACTCCCGTTGAAATGCACGCCCATCCACAATAGGCTCTCCTGAGAAACAATGCCGATAAAAACAATATAAAGAAAAAAATGAGCGATCCTGTGATAACCCCCGAAGCAGACCCAATAACACTGAGATATGGGGACATGTAAAATATTGTTGCCGGAAACAACAAAAGCGCAATAAACCCTGTAAGTTTTCTAACGTTTTGCCTTTTCATGATTTTTCTTTCATCATGAATAGAATAGGTGCGAGTGTCCGTAGGATTATCCGGATCGACGGCTTATCTTAGCTTCTTTACGGGAAAGATTCGCCTGATCAGATCCAAGAACTCCTCCTGACTTTTTTCTTCGCATGAGTATTTCTGTGCCGATTGGACAAGTTCCTGAAGAGCGAATAGGCCACCGACCTGTTTTACTAAACTCGCTGTAAGTTTCTGGCTATGGCCGGCAATAAAATCCCCATTTTCTGCCGGCTCACCACAGCCACATCTGCAATCGCCCACGTATTCTCCTTTTTATCGCGATGCTTATTGAATCGAAATGTCAATACAAATCCCCCAAACCGTCACGTACTTTCGCCGTCAGCTGCCCGAAAGCCGGCGGGGGGACCCTGCGTTTCGAAGCGGCTTCATAGGCCGAAGCGATCCTCAGGAGAATGTCCTCCTTGCCCGGCTCGGCCCTGAACACGAGTGAAAATGGCAGCCCGGGCGCCGGAACGGCCGTTGGCACATCGGAGGCCACCGGTACATACCGCTTGCCGTCCGGAGCGAGCGCAAAAACCGGATCGTAGGCGGTCCCGACATAGCCCGCCGGGATCAGGACCTCGGTCAGCCCCGCGTTCGGACCGTATTGAGACTCATTACGCAGACGGCCGATGACTCCCGGTTCGTCGGGGCCGCCGATCTTTGCCGGCGGAAGCGTCGTATGCAGGCGCACGAGGGCGTCCAGACGGTTCTCCAGGATCACCATCATATCCACCCGGCGCAGCAGCTCGCGCAGCATGATGCGCTCGTTGACGCCCTGCCGCTTGCCGTGTGGATTGCGGGGGTCGGTGACCTCTTCCCAGTTTTTGAAGGCGGCGCGCTGGTCGTCGCCCCAGAACTTGGAACGCGCATTGAGCGTCGGCCAATCGATCAGCGTTTCGGTGAAGCCCCGCACCCGCCAGTCCGCGGCGCGGCGCGCCAGGTACTGGCGGATATGGTATCTGAAGGTCATCGCGAGCTCTTGCTGCTGGACGGTGGAGATGTCGAGGTTGGAAGGCGGCGCGATCCGCCCCGCCTCCATCTCGACGAGATAGTCGATCGGCTGCATGGCGCCCGTGCCGAATGTCCTGCCGGGCTCGAACTCCGTCGGCACGATCGCCGCCGCGAACTCCCTGAAGAGCGGCTGTCCGTCCGGGGCCAGCCTGAACAGCAGATCCGGCATGAAGACGGGCACGAGCCGGGCAAGGGCGCGCCGGAAATCGGTTTTCATGGGCTCGATGTCGGGATCGGGCGTCCAGAGCGGATCGGAAGATTCGACAAGCGCAGCGCCGAGCCTGCCGCCGAGGATGGTCTTGATCTCGCTGGCGGCTGCGGTCGTGATCGGCTCCGCGGCCTTCACCCCGGGGTTGAGCATGGATTCGCGGACGATGCCGATGCGCATGCCCTTGAGCGCGCCCGGAGCGCCGGTCATTTTCGCGTGATCCGCGTAAGGCGTGCCCAATACCGATGAGCGCGGCACGGTCGTGTACGGGTCGCGCGGATCGTAATAGCCCTCGACGGGATCCTTCAGGGCATCGAGGACTTTGGCGCAGTCGGCGATGGTCCGGGCGAGAATCCCCGCGCGGTCGCAGTAGATGTCCGCCCCGATGGCGCCGCCGTCGAAGCCGAGCATCGCCTTGTGCGGCAGGAGCAGGGCAACGGCGTTGTGGTTCGCGGGTCCCCGGCAGGATGCCCGCGTTTCCTCGCCGAGGCTGCACATCACGAGGTTTATGCTCACCGACAGGCCCGACCCCGAGCTCGAACCGAGGGAAGCGGCCCGCGTCGTATCGTAGGGGTTTGACGGATTTCCCCCCCAGGTGCTGCGCTGATAGCCGAGGACCGACGGCAGCACTTTTTCCGGCTTGTTGCGGCCCCCCGGATCGCCGGCCCGGCCGTTATACTCCGTGTTGACGGCCTTGGCGAAGATGATGGCGCCCTTGTTGCGGAGCTGCTCCACCAGGACATGGTCCCTGGCGGGGAAATCGATGTCGTAGCGGGCGTCACCGCCCCCCGTGGTCCGCATGTCCTTCGTGTCGAAAGGATCCTTGAACGAGAAGACGACGCCGTACATCGGCATCTTCTCGAGATCGGGGTTGCGCCCGTAGGCTGCGTCGAGCTCGGCCGCCTGTTCGAGGGCGTCGGGTTGCCTGCGAAAAATATCGCACACCGCCGGCGCGCCCTCGGGTAACGGACCCTCAGACGGGTGCCGGTCGTAGTCGCCCCGGCAGGTGACCGAACGCTCGCCGCGTATGTTGAGGGTGGCAAGCGCGTTCACCTGGCCCGCGTCGGGCATGCCGACGATCATTCCGAACTGCTGCTTCACGTCAGGATCGGAAGCCGTCGCCTCCATGCGACCATATTCGAGCGGCGGCCCCTTGTACTTGTCGAGATCGGGCAGGAAAGCGGAAGCCTTGACGGTATGTGTCGGGAAGCGAAGCGGGGCCATCGCGCGCACGGCGCCCGCCGCTTCGGGAATCGCGCCGCCGTCCTCGGTGACGAGCGCGCTGGCGACCCCGTTGTAGGCGCGCACACGGTCTATATACTGCTGAACAACGGCGACGCAGGTCGTCCGACCCGCCCGGATCGCCTCGTGCAACGCGTCGATCGTCGCCTCTTCGACACGAAACGGCTTATCTCGAGCATCAAACTGGTCCGGCATGATCTCCCCCTGAAAATTGCTTTTTTGCGGAGGTCCCTCATCCGCGCAAGAAAGCCCTGCCCATTGAGCAGGAAGTTGTCAGCGCGCTTCTGTGCGCAGTTATTAATAAGAGTTCCCCCTATAACGCGGACCGAGTATCATTCAAGAAAATCGACGACTTTCTCGCTGATCTCAAATCCCTTTTCACGCAGGGCCTTCTTTACTTCGCCCAGGTCGATCCCCATTTTTTCGCAGCCCTTCGGAATGGTCATGACCCGGCCCATCGTATTGAGCATCACGGGATTGGCGATCCCCAGAAATCCGATTTCCTTCATTATTCCAGTCAATTCCGGGTACTGCTCGGCCAATTCGTAGACGGTCTTGTCGAGGTCGATCACTTTTGTCATGGAAGCCTCTTTTCGCCGGTAAGCTTTTGGATTTCGGTAATGTCCTGTGTGACCTCGAGGGTTCCCAGATAGTTCTTGTCCCCGTCGAATATTCCGAAATACCTGATATAGACGGTCCTGCCTCTGATATTGAGCCAGAAATCGACGCTCTTTGACTTGCCCGATCGGAGTTCTTCAACGACCTTCATCACCGTCTCGACGCTCTGGGGCGGGTGGCAGTTCTTCACTTCCCTCCCTATCACCGCCCTGGTACGGACGAAGATGCGATCTTCGCTCTCGGAGAAGTATCTCATCCGATTGTCTGCGCCGACGAAAGAGATATCCACCGGCAGGGTGTTCAAGATGACCATCAGCTCCCTGACGCTCACCTTTCCCGTCGGGAAGTCAACGTAACCGTCCTCTGTACCGGATTCAGGGCAGAGATTTGCCTTGAGCTCCTTCAAAAGCCCGTCGATCTCTTTGGGACCTTCGATGAACGCATAGCCGATCTCCGATCCCTGCTTCAGTATCTCCAGCCAGTCGTCGGGCTTCAGTTTCTCGATAGAGGCCGGGAAGAGGATCTGCTCTTCCTTAAAGATCATCCCGTCGACCTCTTCGATCAGAAGGTCGAGCTTTTTCTCTTTGTACTGTTTGAAGTCTCCTGCCGCTTCAACGGCCAGCAGCGCATCCTTGAGCATCGCGCGTATGTCGTTATGCTTTCCCCACATGACCTTCGACGGCCCCATAAACCCTTCCCTTTCGAGGAACGGAAACAGCAACTGTTCCTTCTTCGTATAGTGGACCTCGACGGGTTTTAATTTCTCCAGAAGCGCTCCCACTGCCGCCCTGTCCTGTTTTTCCGCCGCATCCTTCAGCGAGGCGGTGATCTTTTCGATCTCCCTGTTTTCGAGCTTGAAGAGATGGACGGGGTGGGACGTTGCCTCTTCGCTGGTCATCTTCTCTTTGAGCGATTTTTCAAACAGCAACGCGTGCACGTTGCACAGCTTCTTGACCTCATCGACGGACATCCCTTCGGTCAGGAGCTCCTGTTCGATCTGGGCGATCTCCGTAGCGGATATGTCGCCCACCTCGGCCTCGAAGCGTTCTTTCGCCTTTTGTACCGGGAGCCCCTTATGCAGGGCGAGGATGATATCCTTGACTTTTCCTTTTCGGTCCGATGCGGATTTGTCCATATCATATCCTCCTTTGCGGTATGAAATAGGGGTGTTCACGGGCGGCAGCGCAGCCTGCAGCCTTGAGGGGGCGCTGCGCCGGGTTTCATCCGTTACCGATTGGGCCGCACAATGCCGGCCCATTGCTCGTAGATTTTCAGGACCGCCGTCGCGTCCTCCTGGTCCCATCCCCGGTACTGGGCCTGGAGCAGAAGCTGCTGATAGAGGCCTCCCACGGGCAGCATCACGCCCAGCTGCTTCGCCCGCTCGACGATGAGCCCCATATCCTTGACGGCCACGCTGACCTGTCCCTTGGGGGTGAACCGGCCGGCGAGCATATCCTTCCCCCTGGCCATGATCAGATCGCTCGATGCCGCCCCGGTGGTGATGACATCGAGCATGACCTCCGGGTCCAGGCCGGCCTTCATGCCGAGCGCAAGCCCCTCGACGGCCGCCGCTTCATTGAGATAGAGGATGAGATTGACGACCAGCTTGAGCATCGCCCCGTCGCCGTGCTTGCCCGCGTACACGCTCTTTTTGCCGATCCTCTCCAGGACCGGATTGACCTTGTTGAACACCGATTTTTTGCCCCCGGCCATGAAGACCATGTTGCCGACCCGCGCCTGGGCCGAGGAGCCGGAAATGGGGATATCCATCCAGTCGACGCCCCTGGCGGCCATGGTCCTGGCCATGGCTATCGTTCCCTCCGGTGGGGAGGTGCTCATGTCGGCGATGATCTGCCCCTTGCGGACTCCCTCCATGATGCCGGCATTTCCCGCGACGACTTCCTGTAGGATTTTCCAGTTCGCCAGGGAGAGGATGATGAGCTCCGCGTCTTTGACGGCGGCCTTTGGAGAGGCGGCCGGTTTCATCCCCTGCGGGACAAGATCGGCTATCTGCTTTTTGACGATATCATACCCCGTAACCGAGTATCCCGCCTTGAGCAGCAAGACGGAAATAGGGGTCCCCATCATTCCCAGACCGATAACCGCTATCCTTTTGATCCCCATTTCTCACCGCCTTTTTCTCTTATTTATCACACCAGGATCAATAGCGCCACACCAAACGCGATACGATACCAGGCAAACACGGTGAAGCGGTGGGTCTGGATATAACACAGCAGCCACTTCACCGCAACGAAAGCCACCACGGCGGATACAACGAAACCGATGCCGAGCGCGGACCAGTCCTCGTTCACGGTCGCGCCACCCCTGATGACTTTCAGCAGTTCATAGCCCGTGGCGGCAAACATGGTGGGGATGCCGACCAGAAACGCAAACTCGATAGCCGCCGTACGTGCGCTCAAGCCGGCCAGCATGGCCGCAAAGATGGTGGCGGCAGAACGCGACGTGCCGGGAAATATGGCGGCGACTATCTGCCCCAGGCCGACCACGACCGCGACTTTCCAGGTGACCTGCTCGCTTGGCCGATGATGAGCGACATAACGCTCGATAAACAGGATGACGACACCGCCGACGATCAACGCCAGGGCCACAGGGGCAACGGTTTCCGGCAGCTTCAGCCCCAGTTGCTTGGCGGTGAAGCCGCCGGCTGCCGTAATGAGGAACGACACGCACAGCTTGATGGAGTAATCGCGGTTATCGGGTCGGGCGAAGCCCGACAGCAGACCCCATAAGCGCTCCCGGTATATCAACACCACCGCGAGGATGGCGCCGGCTTGAATGGCGACGTTGAAAAGGTCAGACCGTTGTCCCAGCCAATGTTCGGCAATGAGCAGATGGCCGGTGCTGGAGATGGGCAGGAATTCGGTAATGCCTTCGATGATACCGAGCAGAACGATTTGCATCAGATGGTCCACTGTCTCTCCTCACTGATCTCGATCACCGAACGAATATCTTCGCCCCCTCCGACAGCGCGCCGTCCAACCCCAGTTCGTTCGCCCATTCGTCGTAAACCTTTTTGCCGCTCCCCAGCTTCTCTATGAGCCCTGCATGGGTCAGTGCATGCTTCACCGTCATCCCGGGCAGAAGGTGCACCGGCTTGTCATTGACATAGACTTCCATAGTCAGGGCCTCTCCACGATCCTTCCCTCGCTCCCGGGAGCAATGGTTTCTTTCTCTCTGATGTATTCCACGACCACATCCCGAAGCCACCGGCCGCTGTCGCTGTAGACGACTTTCTCTCCTTGAAGCGTGCCCCCGACGACCGAAAAGGTTTTCGAGGATTTCACCGCCTCCGCGAAGGACCGGTATCCATCGCCCCCCACGGCAAGAAAGTCATTCGTGGCCACCGAGTATTCCCTGCCCGGATCCAGAGGTTTCCCGGCGATGAGAATCTCTCCGATCCGGCTGCCCTTCGGTGCGGAGGGGGCATAGGCGAATGTCAAACCGGATACTTGCGGAAACCTCCCTTCACCCTCCTCAATCCCCGATACTCCGTGCTCCAGGGCCTCGGCGATCGCTTTCCCCGTGAGCGTGATGGCAACGATGTAGTTGTCAAAGGGCAGGACCGAATAGACGTCCTTGATCCGGACCTCTCCCCGGCTTATGTTTGTCCGGATGGTCCCCCCGTTTATGAGGGCCGCGTCCGCCTTCGAGACCTGACGCATGATGTCGGCGATGAAATTCCCCAGGTTGGTCTCCCTTTTTCTTACATTCTCCCCATCCAGATCGATCATTGCTTCCCCGATGCGGTCGTTTAAAATCCGGTCCACCCTTTGCCTCTGTCTTTCGACGATGGCCAGAATCTTCGGGTCCTCGCTCCCCGGCTGGGGTTTTATCGCTTCCAGGCGCCCGTCGTATCCGACGACCCTTCCGTCCCGGATGGTCAGGTCCAAAACCCCGAGCGCCTTGCCGTGCTCCCAGGCTTGAACGATCAGGGTGTCCCCGACCCGAACCGGCCTGGGGATCCTGGTGTGGGAGTGGCCGCCCACGATGACATCGATTCCCTTCACCGTCTCGGCGAGCGCCCGGTCAGCCGCATGCCCGATATGGGAAAGCACGATGATCATGTCCGCCCGATTCTTCAAGTCCCGCACGCTTTTCTCGACGGTTTCGGCGACAGGGAGGAATGTGAGACCGGAAACATTGCGGGGGTGGGTGGCGACCGGAGTCTCCTCGGTCACGACCCCGATGATCCCTACTCTTACCCCGCTCCATTCCTTAATGATGAAGGGCTTGACACGATCCAAACCCTCCACGTTGGCGCAGAGGACGGGAAAAGCCGCTTCGGAAATCCTTTTCTTCAACACCGCCTGCCCAAAATCAAATTCATGATTTCCCAGGACCATGACATCGAATTGCATCGCATTCATCGCTTCGATGACCGACTCGCCTTGAGACATATTGGCCCAGTTGTTCCCCTGGATCATGTCCCCGGCGGCGAGCACGAGGGTCGGCTGTCCACGGCGCAGCGCGTTCACCCTGCCCGCGAGATAGGCCACCCCCCCCAGGGGTTCGCGGGATCCGAGCGGTTTATAGGCTTCGGCGAAGCCGTGCAGGTCATTGACATGGAGAATCCGCAGATCAAAAGACTGGGCATAGGCCTGGATCGAAAGGAGAAAAACGAATAGGGGGCATAAAGCGGCCGTTGGCCATTTTTTCATCTGCATGTTCCTTTTTTTAGAAAGCTGGGATCTTTGTACGCCGGATTGGGGTAAGTATAAAACCCTTTCCCCGTCTTGACCCCCATCTCTTTGCGATCGATCATGGCCTTGAGCTTTTCGGGGGGGTAATCCTTGAGATCCCGGCTCTCTTCATAATAGACCATCTCAATCCCATAAACGACATCGAGGCCGATGTTATCCATCATTCCGAACGGGCCCTGGGCCATGCCTGTAAAGACCATCCACCCGCGGTCGATATCCTGGAAATCGGAAATGCCGTCGGCCCACATATGGAGGGTTTCGCGCTTGACCGCCCGCCAGACCCGATTAAAGCAGAAACCGAGAGACTCCTTGTTCACAGCCAGCGGAATACAGCCGATGGATCGAACCCATTCTCTTCCTTGATCGAAGGTATCGTCGCTGGTCCTGGTTCCACCCATGACATCCGCCATGCCCTGCTTGATTTCCAGGGCATAGAAGTGGATGTTCATGCATTTCTCGGGCCTTCCGGTTGCACTTTCTATTTTCGAGATAGGAATCGACGAGCTGTTGGTGGCTAAAATCGCCTTCTTTGGAGCGATGGCATCGAGCTTCCCGAAGACCTCCCTTTTGATGGGGATATCTTCCGGAACAGCCTCGATAACCAAATCCACATCCCGAAGGGCCTCCTCCAGGCTTGAGCACAGGATGATCTTCTTTGCAGTCCCGGGGATATCTTCGAATGCCGGGGTGGCCTTTTTCCCCGAATTTTGTATCCGGAACCGGATCATTTTCAACATTCGCTCGAATTGCGTATGATCGGGATCGTAGGCTGTCACCCGAGTGCCATAAAATGCTGCCTGAAGTGCAATCTGGGTTCCGAGCGTTCCGGTTCCTATAACCGCTACCTTCTCGATCTTCTGAAGCGACATATACTCCTCCTTCATCTTATGGAATCTCCTTTATTTGTTTTGCAATGAGTGTGCAAGGGCTGCCGTGGGGCAATATGTCGAGCAACGGGGTTCAGCCAGATGGGCGCATAAATGACATTTGGAGGCCGTTTGGCGGGCAGGGTCGAAAGCAATGGCCCCCCAGGGGCATGCCTTGATGCAATCCCCACAGCCGTTGCATCTTTCCTTTTCGAGTATGACGAGACCATCTTTTCTTGGGAATATTGCCCCAACCGGGCAGGCGGGAACGCAGGGCGGGGCCTCGCATTGTTGACAGATACTTACCTGAAAGGAAAGCCGCGGCTTCGATTCACCCGAAAGTGATTCATCCCGCTTCACCCGGATCCATTTTACTCCAACGGGCAGATGGTGTTCCGCTTTGCATGCCAATTCACAGGCAAAGCAGCCTACACAAAGGTTGGAATGGAAAATTAACCGGTTCACTGGCTCCCTCGTTCTGTTGTTTTTAGCCAAAAGAAGAAAAGTTCCTCATTCCTCCGCATAAATCTTGCACAAAAGCGCACGCAACTGGCAGGTTCCCATGGCCGGATCATAGGGCGGCCCGCTGCGGGTCAGCATATTGGCGTTCGATTGCCAGAGGCCATGATCGGGCGAAGACTGTTCGGGAAACCACCAACCATGGGGGGTATGAATCACCCGGGGATCGATTCCATTGGTAAGCCTCGCCTTTTGTCTGATTTTCCCCCGAAGGGTTTCGATCCAGATCCAGTTCCCTTCTTCGATTCCATATTTCTCGGCCGTTTCCGGGTTGATATCCACAAGCGGGTCGGCTTCAATCTCCCGCAGATAGGGGATTTGCCGTCCCTCGGAATGAAAGAAAACCGGAGATTTCGTTCCCGTGGTGAGAATAAGGGGATACTCCTTGTAGAGTTCGGGTTCGCTGACCGGGCTTTCCGGAAGTTCCGCATAAGCCGGAAGAGGATCGTACCCTAACCGGTCCAATACGGAGGAATACAGTTCAACCTTCCCGGACGGGGTTGCAAACCCCGAGTCTTGATATTTGAGGTACTTTTGGGGTACCGAAACAAATCCCTTTTCTTTCATTTGTTCAAAATCAACCCCGAGGGGATCGAGCTGATCGTTCATGATCGCTTCGAGCGACTCGGTTCCCCAGGGCAATTCGAGCCGCCTGGCCAAGTCAATCATGATCTCCTGATCCTGTCTTGCTTCACCAACCTGGGCGATTTTCTGCTGAACCAGCACGACATTTTCTGCGCGCAGGGGATACCCCCGCACCAGGTTGACCTCCAGCCAGCTAGCGGCGGGCAGGACGATATCCGCCATTTCGGCCGTTGGGGTCATATACAGATCCGTCACAACCAGAAGGTCGAGGGCGAGCAAGGCTTGGCGGACTTCCCGGGGGTTGGCGTACGTGAGTAAAGCGTTATTCCCGAATATCAAAAAGGCCTTGACGGGATATGGCTCCCCCGTAATCATGGCCCTAAATACCGTCGGGGCATGGGCGGAGGGAACCAGGGCCTCCCGGCCGGACAGCAGCTTGAAACGGTCGGCCCCCAACCTCCTGTCATGAACTTCCGGAGCCAGCCGGTCATAACCCGTGGGAAAATGCAGCAAGGCATGCATGCCAAAAATATTGCCGCCGGGGATGTCGATGTCTCCGGTCAAAGCGGTGAGCACGGCCAGCGCTCGGAGGTTCTGCAGACAGTTGGGAGTCTGCTCGAGGGCCACGCCCCATTCCAGACAAGCGGGCTTGGTGGTGGCGAACATCCTTGCGGCCTGTACGATTTTTCCCGCCGGAATCCAGGTTATCGGCTCCGCCCATTGGGGGGTGCAATTCCGCACGCGTTCGCGCAATTCTTCAAAACCGACGGTCCACGAACTTACAAAACGGTGATCATAAAGGTTTTCATCGATAATGACTTTGATCATCGATAAGGCAAGGGCCGCATCGGTTCCCGGCCGGATCTGCAGCCAGAGGTCCGATATCGCCGCCGTTTCCGACAGCCGGGGATCAACCGTGATCACTTTCGAACCCGATTTCAAAGCGTCCAGAAAACGGAAACCCATTTCCCCATCCGGGTTCGTATGGACCGGATTGTGGCCCCAGACAAGGATGCAGGCCGGTTTGGTTTTTCCGTAATAATCGCATACGATCAAGTCGCCGAAGGTAAGCTTGCTCGCCGTTACGCGGGGAAGGAAACACTGGGCTTGGCCCGGTGCGCACCAGTTGGGGGTTCCCAGTGCATTGGCAAACCGGATAGTAAAAGCGAAATGATGTCTTCCTGTTCCTTGTCCGATGGCAATCGCTTCGTTGCCATATTCCTCTCTGATCTTATTTATCTTGGCGGCAATCGCATCGAGAGCCTCATCCCAGGAAATGTTCTTCCATTTCCCCTCACCCCGCTCTCCCGTCCGGATGAGGGGATGTTGGATTCGGGCGGGATTGTACACGTGCTGCAGACTGGCCAATCCTTTGGCACACAAGTCTCCCTTGCTCAAAGGGGAATCGGGATCCCCTTCAACGCGCGTCATCCGTCCGTCTTGGGTGTGGACGAGTACGCCGCATCCTCCATGGCACATCCCGCAGCTGCTTCGATAGACTTTTTCCGCTTGTTTAACCGTCATTCCTATCGCTGTTTCCTCTTCTTCCTACGAGGGAGCAAAGGGCATAAAGGGCGTAGCCTATTTTCTTGAGTCAGCCTTATTCATCCAGGATCGCGACTGCCCTTATCCACCCGGCGCTGGCGCCCTCGATCTTGATCGGCAGGGCCGATACCTTAAAACCGAAAGGTTGGGGGATCTTATCCAGGTTGGCCAGCCTTTCGATGTGACAATACTCGCGCTCTTTGCCGAGGTAGTGAGATTCCCATAGCTGCTTTTTATTTCCGGCCTTGAAATCCGCGACCATGGCGTCGAAAGGGCGGTCCCAGCCCCAGGCGTCGATGCCCGTCACTTTGATCCCCCGGTCGAGCAGCCAGATCGTGGCTTCGCGGGTCATCCCCGGGTGCATAAATTCATACCCCGGCTCGTCGTAATGCTTGTCCGTGTCCGTGCGGATCAAGACGATATCGAAGGGTTTGAGGGTGTATTTGATCTTGGCGAGCGACTCCTCCAGATCCTTGGGGGTGATGCCGTATCCCTTTTTCTTGTGGTGAAAGTCCAGCACGACTCCGTCCCCATAGCACCACTCGAGGGGAATCTGGTCGATTGTTTTGGCCGGCTTCCCCTCCGAGGTCGGGTAGAAGTGATAGGGGGCGTCCAGGTGGGTCGTGTTGTGCGTTCCCATTGTGAGGACCTCGACGGCGCAGTACTTCCCCTCGGGAAACTCCTCCGGCCGGAGGCCGATCGCCGGGGAAAAGAACTTGGGTGTCTCCTCGTGCCGGCGGTAGATGATCTGGGGTTTAACCTGCAGGTTTCCCTTGAGGCTGACGGTGACGCTGAGATCAATTATTTTTCTCATCGGTTTCTCCTTTCATAACAACTTTGGCTCAAGATCACTTCCCCATCATCATCTGCGGAAGAAAAAGGGCGATCTGGGGGAAAGCAATGTAAAGGATCAGTACGAGCAGATCGACCAGGAAAAAGGGCACGATCCCCCGGATGACTTCGTTCATCGTGATGTCTTTGACCACGCCTTTGACGATGAATAAGCTCAAACCGAAGGGGGGCGAGATGAGCGCGATCTCGCACTGCATGACGATCAAAACGCCGAACCAGATGGGGTCAAAACCAAGCTTCACCATGGCCGGGAAGATGATCGGCAGCGTGATAAAAAGAGCCGCCACCATGTCCACGAACATGCCAAGGACCAGGTACATAAGCATGACCGCGATCAGGATGAAGATCGGCGCAACATCGAGCCCGGTCACAAACGCGGATACATTGGAAGGGATGCGGGTGATCGTCAGGAAGTAGCCGAAGATAAAGGCCCCGGCGATGATCATGAAGATCATGGCGGTTACCCGCGCCGCGTCCAGCAGCGACTGGCCCAACTCCCGCCGGTTCTGCCCCTTGGTCACAAGCGCCATCAAAAACGCGCCAAAGGCCCCGATCGCCCCCGCCTCGGTGGGGGTAAATATGCCGCTGTAGATGCCCCCCAACACGATCCCCGCGAGCAGCAGGATCCCCCATATGTTCTTCAGGGAAATGAACCGTTGCCTCCAGGTTACCTTTTCCTCCATCAGCGGGGCGAGAGCGGGGTTTCTCTTCACGCGGACGTAGACCATGATCATGAACCCGGCAGCCAGGAGGATCCCCGGGAGGATCCCGGCGATCAGCAATTGGCCGAGCGAGGCCCCGGTGATGATGCAATAGATCACCATCAGGATGCTGGGGGGAATCATCTGATCGATAGGTCCGACCGCGGCCACCGTTCCGCAGGCAAGCACCTTGTCCACTCCGCCCTTCCTCATCTCCGGGACGCAGGTGGTGGCCAGCACCGTGGTTGCGGCTATGCCGGATCCGGAGGCCGCGCCGTAGGCCGACCCGGCCACGATCGTGGCGTGGACCAGGCCGCCGGGAATCCGCCCGACCCACAGACGGGCCATCCTGAAAAGATCGTTCACCAGCCCGGCCCGGGCGGCGAAGGACCCCATGATCAGGAAGAGGGGGATGACGCTGAAGCCGTAGGTCGCGATCGATGTGTAGGGAACCATGCCGATCATTTTCAACGCCGGTTTCCACCCGGAAACGGCGGCATAACCGAAAAAACCTACCAGGGCCATGGCAAAGGCAACGGGGACGCGCAGCAGCAGCAGCAGAAGCATGGCTCCCAAGCCGATCCAGCCGATGGTTTCCGGGTCCATGTGTCTAGCTCCTTTGAACGGCATCGGCCGGGATTCGAGGCCGCCGTAATTTCTGAATATCCAGGACAATGTCCAACAGCAACCGAATGCAGAGCAGACCGCATCCGATCGGGATGATGCTCTTGGACGGCCAGAGGGGGAAGTGGATGATCCCCATGGTGTAATCCTGGGTGACCCATGCCTCCCAGGCCAGCCGGCTGCTCTGCCATGTGATGATCGCAAACAGCAATAGTCCGACCAGATAGCCGAAAATGTCGAGAAGCTCCTGTCCCCATTGCGGCATCCAGGAGGTCGCCATCTCGATCCTGATGTGCTCCTTCAGGGATTGGACGTAAGCGATGCCCAGATAAACCACCCCCACCATCATGAACTCGGTGAGCTGGAAGATAGCCGGAAGGGGCTCCTCCATGATGTACCGGAAAAAAATATCGAGGGTCGTAGGGAAGATCATGATGAAGACCAGCCCTGCGGCCACGTAACAGGCGCCCCTTTCGACCCTTCGCAGGACCTTATCGCAAGAAGCCAATTGCATCGATCGCCCTCCCGAAGCGTAAGTGCAACCTCAAAACGCAGAAATACTCCAGCGCTAGTGAAGTGATTCCAGCCCGAGCTTACGACCCGGTTCTATTTGAAGGGATTTACCGCTTGGTTCTTTTCCAACAGACCGATATAGGTTTCGAGAACTTTTTTCCCGGGCAACTTTCTGGCCTCCTGGTCATTGGCCCATTTGTTCCAGACCACATCCTTGGCGACCTTGAGGCCCTCAGCCATCAGGGCCGGGGACGGCTCGATCATCTCTATCCCTTTCGTCTTGAAAATCTCGAGGAACTTGCCATCGCCTTCGATCTGGTAAATCCTGTGCCCGGCCTTGGCATGATCAGGGGCCAGGTCCGTGATGATCTTCTGGATATCCGGCGGGAGCTTCTTCCAGGTGGCCATATTCATGCCGATCGGCCCGCAGGCCCCGCTGACCGGCATCTTCAGGATGTATTTGCAGACCTCTTCCATGCGGTAAGTCCCGGCCGCCGAAGGTCCGAAGACCGCGCCGTCGGCCGTGCCCCGTTGCAGCGACTCGTAGGATTCGGTGATGACGATGCCCACCGGGGCTCCGCGGACGGCCCGGATCCACTCTGCCGCAGGCCCGGTAGCAATAATCTTCTTCCCCCTGAAATCTTCCATTTTCCGGATCGGCTTGGTGCTGACGACGTAGTAAGGCCCGGTGCTGTAACTGGCGACAACCTTGATATTGTGTTTGGTAAATTCGTTCTCCACTTCCGGGATCGATTGCACCAACTGGAGATAAGACGTGGCGTTCACCCAGGCCTGGCCGAAGGTGAAAGGCAGGCCGGTGAGCGTGTTCAGTGGGATTTTTCCGGGGGTGTAGGTTGTGACAAAAAGGGAGACGTCGGCCATTCCCGATTCCAGGGCGTCCACCTGCTCGGCCGCCCTGGCGAGGGATCCGCTGGGGTACCGCTCGAACTTGATGCGGCCGCCGCTGCGCTTCTCCACCTCGTCCAGCCACGAATAGAACACCATGCTAAAAGGCATGTTGGCGGGGGTTTGTATGCTGGCCTTCAGAACCATGGGCTGCGCCTGCGCGGCGCCTATGACGTTTGCTGGAAAAGCCCAGAGAGAAACCAACCCTGCGATGAGTGCATAAAGGATCTGTAATCTGATTTTGCTGATCATTGAGCTGCCCTCCTTGATGTCGACTTGATTGTGAAGCCCCCCGCCCACGGGGCGGGGCTTGCGGGATGCGCTCCCGGTCAAGAAAATGGTATCCACTTCCCGGACCCCCCGCCACGGAGTCAAAACTGACCGATGGATAATATATATATGCCCCTGTCCACGATGGCAAGCGAAAAGAGGGCGGCAGACCGGGGGCTGCGTCCGAATAGACCCGGTCGTTTCTTATTTTATTTTCCAGTTCACCAGGAAAATTCCCGCGCAGACCATGGGAAGTCCCATCATCAGGGAGTCGGTTAATTCTTCGTCAAGAAAGATAACGCCTGCAAGGACCCCGAAGATGGGTGTCAGGAAGGTGAAGGCGGAGAGTCTGCTCACCGAATAGCCGTGGATCAGCCTGAACCAGACAAGGTAAGTAACGAAGGCAACGATCACCGACTGAAAGAGGATGCAGACGATGATGGAAGGGTTCAGCGCGATAATCCATCGCGGTTCCAGGATGAGGCTCACGGCCAGAAGGATCGGAATCGAGAAGACAAGCTGATAAAGAAGCGTATGGATCGGCTGGACGGTGCTCGTCATGAACCTCTTGATATAAAGGGTGGTCGCTGCCCAAAAGCAAGCGGCGGCGATTTCCAGGATGTCCCCGATGAACATGGTGGGTTTTGCCGCGGCGGGTCTTCCTAGGAAAACCAGCAGGACCCCCATGAATGCCACGACAAGCCCCAGCGTCTTCAAAAGCGTCAGACGATCCCCTTTAAGAACAAAGTGGGCCCCCGCGGCCACGATGAAGGGAGCCGTGTAAAGGAAAATGATGGAGCGGGCCGCGTCCGTGTAGAGGAGCCCGAAGTATAAACACGCGAAATCCGAACCAAACAGGAGGCCTACCACGACGCCGTGCAGCAGATTGATGTCGGTGTGAAATATTCTCTCCTTCTTCCACAGGCAGTACATCACCCCGCACATCGCTGCGATAAGGGAGCGCAGGGTTGAAGCGAACACGGGAGCGATCCCCTGATTGGCGTATTTGATGCTGGGATGGTTGAAGCCCCAGACCAGGGTGATAACGAGGAGTAGGATGAACGCCTTAACATCCAGGTAGTCTTTGCTTTCTTCAACAGCCATTTGTTCTCTCGCCAGCCGATAGCAGATTACACCCCGGAACGTCCGATTCCGCCATACAACCCCGGCCGGCGCCACTGCTTGAATATGCCGGGCTTCGCGCGCCACGGCCAGTTCTCCTCGTAATGGTCCATCGTGTCGCGCAGCCACTGGATGCGGTCGAGATCCACCGTCGCCGTGAGCACGCCGGGGCGACGGCTCTCGGCGAGAATCTCCTCGGGGCTGCAGATGATCGCGTGACCGGCGCCGCCGGGCAGGATGTTTCGGCTCGTCGCCGTGATCATGAGATTTTCGATCGAGCGCGCCCAAAGCAGGGTGCGCCAGGTGTCGTGCAGCTGCCAGCTCCAAAGGCCGGCGGGCAGGAGTGTGATGACCGCGCCCTTGAGCGCCATGATGCGCGAGAGTTCCGGCACGTAGACTTCGCTGCACATCAGGATGCCGACCTTGCCGAACTCCGTATCGAATACCGGCAGCTCGTCGGCCTCCTGGTACTTGAAATCCCAGAATCTTCCGCCCTCGTAGATCCACGGTCCCGGTGGCGATGTCCGCCTGTACGTTCCGATGCGCCCGCCGTCGGGACCCCAGAGGTAGAGGCAGTTGTAGCAGGCGGCGTGATTCCCTTCACCCGGGCGGACATATTCGAGCGCGCCTCCGACGACGTAGACCTTCTCGTCGCGCGCGACATCGCTCAGCGCCTGCTCGGGCGAATACGTGAGCGGCACCGTGTATGGGCCCGGATAGGTCTCGGGCAGCGCGATGAGCCTTGCGCCTTCGCGCGCGGCCTCGCGAATGTATGCGACGGCGCGCTCGGTGTTCTCTGGCGCTTCGGCCCCGGTCAATGTTTCGGGTTGCACCACCGCGATCTTCAGCTTCATAACGTCTCCTCCTTCACGGGTTCGATTCGGTATTCAATCGCTCGGGGGCACTTCTCCGAAGCTTGATTCGTTCCTTGCGGTCTCAGATCTCCCGCCGCCTGCTGCGGGGAGGTTCGTTCGCCGCCGCCTGCTGCCCTGCGGCCCGTCCCCGGGTTCGCTCACGCCGGGTCCCAGTCCGGTCGGTGCGGCGGGTCGACAATCCTTGTTCCGCGGGCCAAAGCCGAGATAGCGGCCATCTCTTCGTGCGTGAGCGTGACATCTAGGGTCTTCAGGTTTTCGCGCAGCTGCTCGACGTTCTGCGCGCCGGGGATGGCGACGACCCGTTCCTGCTGCACGAGCCAACGCAGCGCGACCTGGGCGACGCTCAAGCGCCGCCGCTTGGCGATCTCCTGCAGGACCGGGTCGCCAAGGACTGCCCCGCGAGCGAGCGGTGAATGGGCGGTCAGGACGAGCCCGCGCTTGCGCACCAGGTCCAGGACCGAACGCTGGTCCAGGTAGGGATGGTACTCGACCTGGTTGGCCGCCAGGTCGCCGACAAGGTCCAGGGCCTGCCGAAACAGGGCCGTCGGGAAGTTGGACACGCCGATCGCACGCGCCTTGCCGCATTCGCGCAGCGCCGCATATTCACCCAGGGCCCACTCCAGCGACACGTCCGGGTTGGGCCAGTGGATCAGGAGGAGATCGACATAGTCCGTCCGCAGGCGGCGCAGGCTCTCGTCCAGCTCGCGACCGATGTCCGGCATCGGCGGCGTCTTGGGATGCAGGAGCTTTGTCGTCACCCAGACGTCGCCGCGCGGGACCGAAGAGCGCTCCAGTGCCCTGCCGACCGCCTCCTCGTTCCCGTAGTACCGGGACGTGTCGATGTGCCGGTAGCCCTCGGCGAGCGCCGCCTCGACGAGCGCGCAGCCTGCATCGCCGACGTTGCCCAGCGTCCCGAAGCCGATACCGGGCATCGTGGCCGTTCCCACTGGTTCCTTTTCCATATGACCTCTCCTGTCCCCGATGCGCCGTCGGACCCGCGCCGGCGGCGCTCGATGATTGAATTGATAAGCATTTGCCTTTAGGTGCGTTGACGATAAAGAAATGCGTCTTTTATGTCAAGGAAATTGTACGGAATAAAATCAATCTCGTTGAAAGGGGAAAAGCGAGAGATGAAGATGAAGAATCATACGTTGATCTTGTTTCCGAAGGTGGAATTTGGTTGCCCTAAGACATTTTTTGGTATATACAAAAAACCATTCATTCCCACTGAGATGGTTCCAGAATTTCTGCAGGAAATAAGAAATCAAAAGTGAAAGGATGGTATGGAGGATTTTATCGAGGAGCTGAAACGAAAGATTATCGACACATTGGAGCTGGCGGATCTCCGGCCCGAGGATATCCCCACGGATGGAGTCCTCATCGGCAGCGAACTGGGGCTGGATTCCATCGATGTGCTGGAACTCGTTATGATGATCGAAAAGGATTACGGCGTGAAGATCGAAAACCGGGAAGTGGGGGCGCGGGTGTTCGGCTCGGTGCGGTCTCTGGCCGTTTATATCGACGGGCATTGCCGGAGGGCGGGGAAGTGAAAGGCATCCGTGCCTTTGTCTGTGGTGCAGGGGTCGTCAATGCAGCGGGGATCGGTTTGGAAAAGACATGGGAGGCCCTGCGCAACGAAGAATCCTGTCTCAAACCGCTGTCGATCTTTGCCGTATCCCATGTCCCCGCCCCGCCGGCGGGTGAAATTGGCGAGGCGCTGCCGTTGAATGGGGCTGTGCCCCGCACGCATTCCCTGGCCCTTCTGGCTGCGCGCGAAGCCCTGTCGGCGGCCTCTCTGCTCCCCGATGCCATTGTTCTTGGGGGAACGACCGGAGGGATTTCCACCACCGAAACCCTCCTCGAGAGCGGTGAGACACGACCGGATACATACCGGTATCACGCTCTCGGCTCTGTAGCGACCTACCTGGCCCGCCATCTGAAATGCCAAGGGCCGGTCATCGCCGTATCCACCGCGTGTTCCTCGGGAACAGCCGCCCTGAAGATTGCGCTGGAGATGATCCGGCGCGGGCAGGCACGGATCGTCTTGGCCGGGGGCGCCGATGCCCTGAGCCGTCTGACCTATTATGGATTCCATTCGCTTCAACTGATCGATCCCGCCGGCGCGAGACCATTCGACTTGCAAAGACGGGGCTTGACCGTGGCGGAGGGGGCGGCATTTCTCCTTCTTGTGGGCGCGGAAGAGCCGCCGGAAGGCGCCCTGGCCGAACTGGTCGGCGCCGGGCTGTCCTGCGACGCCCATCATCCCGCCGCCCCTCATCCGGAGGGCGCCGGCGCCCGGGCGGCGATGCAGAAGGCCCTGAGCGATGCGGGAATGACGGTCGGGGAGGTCGACTACATCAATCTCCACGGCACGGGGACGGTCGATAACGATCGGGCGGAAGCCAGGGCCATCCGGGACCTCTTCGAGGATCCGCCGCCGCTCTCGTCGATCAAGGGCATCTTCGGCCACGCCCTGGGGGCAGCGGGGGCGATCGAAGCCGTGGCGTCCGTCCTGTGCATCGCCCGGGGATTCGTCCCGGCCAATGTGGGGTGCAGCGTTCCGGATACGGGGCTTGGCCTGCAGCCGTTGCTGCACGGGCAATCGGGGAAGATCGGCGCCGTCCTGTCCAACTCCTTCGGTTTCGGCGGGAACAATGCCGCGTTGGTTCTTGCCGATCCGTCGCGACTCGCTGAGACCTTTGAAAAATGCCCCCACGCTGTCATTCCCGCGAAGGCGGGAATCCAGAAAGCCTTGAACCTACTGGATTCCCGTTTGCACGGGAATGACAAATTAGACCATAGCGGGGAAATTCAAAGGTCTTTCTCCGGAAATGGAGGGCAGCGGAAGATCATGCAGTTCTCTGTTTTGGGGACGGCCTGTCTCACCGGGGCGGGCTCGACGGATGAGACCCTGGGGACGTTTCGCCGGGGGGGGGCTCTCCGGGGCAGGCCGGACCTCGGGACGATCCGGACCGATCTTTCCGCGGCCAGCCTGCGTCGCCTCAGGAGACTTTCGCGGATGACCCTGATCCTCGCCCGCGAAGCGCAAAAGGCGGCGGGAATGGCGGAGACGGCGGGATCGCCGGGGGGGATCTACTTCGGGACCGGCTGGGGGCCGCTGACGGAGACCAGCGATTTCCTGGATCAGCTGTTCGCATCGGCCGGGCAATTCACCAGCCCGACGGATTTCATCGGTTCGGTGCACAATGCCCCGGCAAGCCAGGCGGCGATCCGGCTGAAGGCCACGGGTCCGAACATCACCGCAACAGGGGGAGACTACTCCTTCGAGCAGGCCCTGCTGAGCGCTGCCCTGATCACGAAGGAGGGGGACGATCCGGTACTGGTGATCGCCGCCGATGAACACCATGACCGCCTGTCGCCGAGGCTGGATCCCTTTTCCGCGGCCGACGGCGGCGCCGCCTTTTTCCTTAGACCCCTTGCGTCGGCGACGGGCCTGCGACTGGTTCCCGCTTTTCTTTCTTACGTTCCCGAAGGCGAAGACGGCATCCCGCCGCTGATAGAAGCCCTCGGCGGTTCAGGCAGGATTTGCAAACGATTCGGCGCCGTATTTGCGGGAATCCCCGCAAGCACCCGCGCCCGCGGTGAGGCGTGCGTTGCGAGCTTCTTGCGGCGGACCGGATTTACCGGTGTGATTTTCGATTATCGTTGCGTGACCGGGGAGTTCTCCGGCGCCTCTGCGATCGCCGCGGTATTGGCTGTCGATGTCGTGTCCCGGGGTGTCTTTCCGCCGCACCTGTCCGGTAAAGGGAAGGCCGCCCTGGAGGGGAAGGGTATCCTGCTGCTGGGTCTCGGTGAATATGTCACGGCGATCGAGGTGATCCAATGAAACTGCTGCTCCTTTCGGCCAACACCACCAAGTATCCCTATCCGGTCTATCCTTTAGGGCTCGATCATATCGCCGGGGCCCTCACGCCCAGACACGAGGTTGAAATCCTGGATATGAATGTGCTGGGAGATCTGGGGCATCTTGATGCCGCAATCCGAGATTTTGACCCGGGTATCATCGGCCTGTCCATCCGGAATATCGATAATTCGGATACCCTGGCCACGAAAAGCTTTGTTCAGGGATACGAGAGGATCATCCGGGTCATCAGGGGCTGCACGAAGGCGCCTGTTGTCATCGGGGGCAGCGGTTTTTCCATTTTCCCCGGCGAATTGATGGCGCTGCTGGATGCCGATTTCGGCGTCATCGGGGAAGGGGAGTTCCTGGGTCCGCTCCTCGACGTCCTGGAAAACGGAGCGGTAGTCGCCGATCTGCCGGGGATCATCAGCAAGGGGGGGATCGACCGGGGACCTGTCCCCTGGCTGGGTCCGGTCAAGCGGCGGTTACGGCCGGCGGACGCCCAGCTCCGGTTTTATCTTGAACGGGGAGGCATACTGAATCTGCAGACGAAACGGGGATGCCCCTTTCACTGTATTTACTGTACCTATCCCCGTATCGAGGGCCGCCGGCTGCGCTTGACCCCCCCCGATGATGTCGCCAAAGAGGCCCGCGCGCTGCAGGAGAAGGGCGCCCGGTATCTTTTTATTACCGATTCCGTGTTCAATTCCGATTATGTCCACAGCACGGCTGTCGCCGGGGCCTTTCGCCGCCACGGTCTGACCCTGCCCTGGGGGGCTTTTTTCGCCCCCACCCGCCCTCCCGACGGATATTACGAAAGTCTGGCCGAGGCGGGGTTGACCCATTGTGAATTCGGTACGGAAACCCTCTGCGGCACCCAGCTGAAAAGGTACGGCAAACCCTTTTGCGTGGAGGATGTCGTTGCCGCTCACGAAAGTTCCCGCCTGGCGGGTGTTCATATCGCCCACTATCTCCTCCTGGGGGGGCCGGGAGAAGATGCACGGACCCTGGAGGAAACCGTGAACCGGACGGAAGATATCCGCAAGGCCGTATTTTTCGTCTTTTGCGGCATGCGGATCTTTCCCCATACCCCCCTGTGCGACCTTGCCCTGAAAGAAGGGCAGATCGCGCCGGATCAGGACCTGCTGGCGCCGATTTTCTATCGTTCCAGGGGCATCGAAGCGCAGGAGATCATCTCCAGGGTGCAAAAACAGGCGGGGGGCCGGATGAATTGGGTTTACGGGGACGGCGGCCAAAAGAGTGAAAGGATAGTGGCCCGCATGCATGCCCACGGTCATCCGGGTCCCCTGTGGGAGCTTCTTATCGAATGAAGGCCCTTCCGGAGGCAGCGCTTCTCTCGGATGTAGTGGTCGATCTCCCCGGCAAGGATCATTTTTGTTTTTCCCTTATGCGGATGGATATCCTCCGGCTGCGGTGCTGTTCTTCACCAGCAGGACGAATTCGTTCTCCGGCAACGGTTTGCTGAAATGGAAACCCTGCATCTCGTCGCATTTGTGGATGCTAAGGAAACATAATTGTTCCCCGGTCTCGGCCCCTTCGGCGGTTACTTTGAGTTTCAGGCCATGCGCCATCGCGATGATCGCTTGGGTGATCGCGGCATCATCGCCGTCCAGCGGCAGGTCCTTGATGAACGAACGGTCAATCTTCAAGCTGTCTATCGGGAAGCGCTTGAGATAACTCAGCGACGAATAGCCGGTGCCGAAGTCATCGATCGAGATACTTATTCCCATAGCTTTCAGCTCGTTCAGCAGTTCTATCGCATGCTCCGGATCGTGCATCACCATGCTCTCGGTGATTTCGATTTCCAGGAAAGCCGCATCCAGTCCGGTTTCATTCAGCACCCTTGCCACGTCCTGCAACAGGTTTTCATGGGTGAACTGGCGTGCCGACAGGTTCACCGAGACGCAGAGTGGCGGCAGCCCTTGTTCCTGCCAGGATTTATTGCGGGCACAGGCGGTCCTCAGCACCCATTCGCCGATCGGCACGATCAATCCTGTTTCCTCCGCCAACGGGATGAACTGCATGGGAGGGATTAGTCCTTTGGTTGGATGCTGCCAGCGCACCAGCGCTTCCATGCCGCTGATGCATCCGCTGTAGATATCGATCTTGGGCTGGTAATGGAGCACGAACTCGTTACGCTCTACGGCTCGGCGCAGGCTGGATTCAAGCACCAGGCGTTCCAGAGTATGGATGTTCATCTGCGCCGAGTAGAACTGGAAGTTGTTCTTGCCCAGTTCCTTGGCGCGGTACATCGCGACGTCTGCGTTCTTCAGCAGGCCCTGCAGGTCCTCGCTATCGGCAGGATACGTGCTGATGCCGATGCTTGCGGTGAGATGAAACTCCTGTGTGTCGATGGCGAACGGCCTGGCGATGGCAGCGAGGATTTTCTGCGCCACCTCTGTGCAATGCATCGACTGCGGCGTTTCCTCGAGCAGCACAACGAACTCGTCCCCGCTGAGACGGCCGATGGTGTCGCTTTCGCGCAGGCATCCGCGCAGCCGTTCTGCGACTTCCTTGAGCACGCTGTCTCCGGCCTCGTGGCCGAGCGTGTCATTGATATTCTTGAAGCGGTCGAGGTCGATGAACAGGATCGCCAATGCCATACTGTTTCGCTGCGCCTTGGCGATCGCGTGGCTGAGGCCCTGACTGAACATGTTGCGGTTGGCCAACCCGGTGAGCTCGTCATAATGAGCGAGATGACGGATGTGCTCCTCGGCTTGCTTGCGCGCGATGAACAGACTGATCTGGCTGCCGATCGCGCGCGTGCTCTGCAACAGCGCTTCGTCGGGCGGACGGCTGGCGAGGCTGAAAAACTCCATAATGCCGAGGGTGTCATTGCCGGACCGGATCGGAAACGCAAAAGCCCCGTGCAACCCCGCCTTTACCGCGAGTGGGGCGCGCCGGAATCTCGTGTCTAAAGTCACATCGTTAACCCATACGGGCTCGCCGCTGCTCCGCGCGCGCATGAACAGTCCGCCCGACATGTGCAGTGGGTGCCTGTACCGGCGGTTGCTCTCAGCAAACTCCATGATTTCGGCGGACGGCACACTCCATATCTCGGCACACGCCATCTCTTGCTCTTGCGCGTCCTCAATCCAGTAGGCGCCGCAGGCGCAGCCGAAGGCTTCGCCGATGATTTGGATGATTTTCGACATGATTCCGCTCGATCGATCGGCTTCGGACAACAAACGGGTCACGGAGTGTTCCAGCGTCAGCCGCTGTTCCGCCTGTTTGCGCTCGGTGATATCGACGATGGTGCCGATCAATCCCGCAATGCCGCCGTCGGCGTCGGTAAAGGTGGCCTTGTAGTACATCGTGTTATGTCGTTCTCCGTCGGCGGTCGTGATGGTCGTCTCGGAGGTCTTGGTCCCGGGGTGGTCCCACAGTGTCTGATCGTCCTCATGCAGCCGCTTCGCGATTTCGGGGTTTGCGGGGTATAGGTCGTGCACTGTTTTGCCCAGGAATTCCTGGCGCGGTATGCCGAAGAAGGTTTCCCATGCCTTGTTGACACCGAGATAACGGCCGTCGATAGCCTTAAAATAAACCGGGTTTGGCAGCACCTCGATCAGCTCCTGTGTCCTGCGCTGCTCTTCGGTGAGCCTGGCCTGGCTTACGCGCAAATCGGCCGTCATTTGCACAGCTAACTTTTGTGCCCGCTCCTCGGACCCGGCCAATGAATGGATCAAACTGCTCAACAACAAACTTGCCACTAGCATCGCGGCAGATGCGGCCCAAGGCAGCACATAATCGGCAGTCCCCAAAAAATGCTCCTGCGGAGCGCTGAATTTCAGCTCCCAGCGGCGCTGGCCCGCATCAATATTGACAGAAGCCTTGAAAACCGCGCGGGCTTGAGGCGGGCGTAAAGCGGCGTTCGAGTACAGCTCTTGCGGCCCTGTTTTCGGGTCGCTGTCAACGTCGCCTGCGTCGTGGATGCTCAATGTGAACTTCTCGTAGCCTTCTCCGGACAGCATGTGCTGCGCTAATTCTTCCACTGTAAAGGTCACGTTTGCCAGGCCGATAAAAGCCTTACGGCGTTGCTCGGTATCGTGCACAAATGCATTCTTGCGATACAGCGCCAGGCGCATGGCTACCCCGGTCTCTCTGTGGGTCGGGTCGATTGCCAGGATAAGGCGCTCCGACAGGGTCGGCATGCCCGTGTCGCGCGCCCGCTCGACCAAGGGCATGCGTTTCTCGTCTGAAGCAAGGTCATAACCCAGCGCCGCTTTATTGGCGTGCAGCGGTTCGATATACGTGAGCACGAAGTATTCGGACCGTTTCCCGGCGGGCTTGATGACGACATTTCCGAAGCCGCGCCGGACGAGCTCGGGATCGAGGCGCAACTTTCTTTCAAAGGTTGCTTTCGCGGAAGCCGGCACGTGATGGGCGTAGGAGACCGCGCGGACACCGGGATAGCGCAGGGGCAGATTTAATGCGTAAACGTAACGGTTGAACGCGGTGCGACTGACCGCGGGCCCGGCCTGGAACAAGCCTTGCAGGCCGTATAGCAAATTAGCATAACTGTGTATGTGCGTTTGAGCGGTTGCTGCAACGACGTCCGTGGCGGAGTGAAACTTGAAGCGAGCGTCGCGCTCGACCACGGCCCGAGTGAAAAACCACGCGGTAACGGACAAGATGACACCCATCGCCAGCACCATCCATGCTGCCCACCGTCCGCTCTCCCGCAGCAACCTGGGAAGCGATAATGGCGATATGTGTTCTGCCTTTGATTTGTTCATCATGTGCCACAACCTTATATCGGGTCCCTGCCGTGCACATGCACAATGGCGGCGCCGGCTTCACGGGCCCGGCGGGCCTCTTCGGCAAGTTGGTCCGGAGTGATGGGCAGGTAAGGCGACATGGTGGGGGTGTGTATGGCGCCTGTCAAGGCCGCGGTCACGATAAACTTATCCATTTTGAAACTCCTCTAAAATATAATGTCCGATTATTTCCAGTGCACCATCGGCAACCCTGCCACGGGCGACTTGAAATGGGGGATACGCGTTCCACGAAGGCTGCCTACATAAACGGTTTTCAGGTCAGACTCTCCAAATGTAACGCTGGCGAACCAGGGCGCGATGGTTCCACCTGCGGCAAGCATGTGGTCGGGCGTTACACGGTCTTCGGCAAAGGCCTGCTCCAGTGCCAGAGCCGGCGGCACGTTGGCGTCGTCCAGGACAATGTGAAAATCTCCGTCTGGGGTGATCGCAAAAACCTGATCGACCATGACAAGCGTGCCCCAGAGGTTCCCATAAGCGTCAAAAGCAATGCCGTCGGGAAAACCAAATCGGCCGAGCTTGGTAGGCCCGAATGTTTCCCGGTTTGTCAGCGAGCCGTCAGGTCCGACCCGCATACGCGTGATGCACTGACCGCAGGTTTCAACAATGTAGAGGTATTCCTCACGGGCATCCAGGCGGATTTCGTTGGTAAAGCGGAAGCCGTCGGCCACGATGTGCAAGCCCCTTGAATCAGCCAGCGCAATATAGCCGTCGGCAATATTCGGGCTGACCGCCTTCATCCAATTTTTGATTCGGGTTGAAATGGTCAGCCAAACACGGTTTTGGCTATCCCGCAGCACAAAGTTCACCTTGCCGATCGGCTCACCGTCGATGCGCTCATAGAGCACACGGGTCCTTCCGCTGCGCGTCATGACCTCAAGGCTGTCGGTGCCGAAATTGGAAATGAGGATATCGCCGTTTTCTGCAAAGGCCAGGCCGTTGGGCAACGTGCCCTCGGTGAACCTGCTGGCGTCGTCGGATGCTGATTCGAAAGCCTTTTCATAGGATTGGGCAATGATCTCCTGGCTGCCGTCCGGTGAGATTTTGATTACGCCTCCGCGAGCATCCGCCGACCAGAGCGTGCCGTCCCGCTCCGCCAGGATACATTCCGGTCGTTGCAAATCATGACCGGTATACTGGATCTCGGTCCGATCGACCTGAAAACCAAATAGGGGATTCTTCCTGTTCATCGTCTCCTCTCTTTTCCCGTTACCGAACCAGAATGAGGCTGATTTGAGGAAATATGACCACCAGCGCCAGCACGATGACCATGATAAATACGTAAGGCAGCGCCCCACTAAACACCTCGTTCAAGCCGATTCGCTGATCGTCCAGAGTAGACTTGACCACGAAGGCGGCGATGCCAAAAGGCGGGGTGATCAACCCCACTTCGACAGCGATGACCGTTACAAGGCCGAACCAGACGAAATTGACGCCGAACCCCTGCATGACCGGATAGATGAGCGGCACAAGGATCATCAAAATTGATGTAGAGTCGAGAAACATGCCCGCCAGCAGGATGATCACCAGATAGACGGTCAGCACGGAATACAGACCCAGTCCGGATTCTCCGAACCAGCTTCCGATAAACCCGGTGATTCCGGAGATGGCCAGCATGCGGCTGTACATGTTGGCGGCGATCAGCAGAAACAGGATGGACACCGTCACGTGGCCCGTTTCTACAAGCACCTGCCAGAGCTTCACCCAGCCTAGCTGTCGTTTGCCGAGCGCCAGGATAAAAGCCCCCAGGGCTCCGACAGCGCCCGATTCGGTGGGCGTGAACCAGCCCGCGTAAATTCCGCCCAGCACCAGCGCAATCAATATAGCAACGGGCAATAGTTTCAACAGGGCTTCAAAAAACGTCATTTCGGGTCCGCTTCCCGAATCCGCTTGTGTGTTAACCTTACCCACGTAATCCGGGAACCGGTAGGCCGTCACAAGGATCGCGACGCAGTAAGCGGCCGAAAGGAGGATCCCGGGCATAATGCCGGCCTTGAAGAGATCGCCGATGGAGGTTTCCGTCAATATCCCGAACAGTATCAACAGCAGGCTGGGAGGAATCAACATGCCCAGCACGGATGAGCCGGCCACCACTCCGACGGCAAAACGGGGCGTATAGCCGTGCCGTATCATTTCCGGCACGGCAACCTTGGTGAAAACCGCAGCCGATGCGATCGATATCCCGGTGACGGCGGCAAACACCGCATTGGCAACCACGGTGGCGATCCCGAGGCCGCCGCGGATACCGCGAAAAAGCCGGTTGGCCACATCGAAGGTGTCCTTTCCGATTCCCGAGACCGCAATGAGCATCCCCATCAGAACGAATAAGGGGACCACGCCGAAGATGTAGCCGGAGATGCTGTCGGATGCCGCAAGCGCCAGCATTTTACTGGCGATGGTGTAGTTGTCTCTGATCAGCAAGACACCCAGGAATGACAGAAGGGCGAGAGCGACTGCAACATGCATGCCGCTGTAGATCAGCAGCACAATGCCCAGAACAGACCAAAGCCCAATCTGGATATCCGTCATGGCCGGTCTCCGCCGCCGGATCTGCCGGGCTTGAACATCTGCCCGAAACTGCGTGCGGCCATCATCAGAAATTGCAGGCTTCCGGCAACGCAGCCGATGAGAATAATCAATTTCACCGGCCAGGTGGGCGCCATGAAATCACCCTCGGCCCCCACGTACTCGCTGATCTGCCAGGCCCGGGTGAATAGCGGGACGCTGGCGCTGAACAGAACGGCCAATAGGCAGGCGCCGACCAGATGATAAATCCCCTCGCAGAATCGCCGAAGTTTCGGGAGTCGCTTTTGGAGCAGGTCCAGAAGGATTTCGGAGCGGGTCAGCCGGCCCACCTTGAGGGTGTGCGCGATCTGAAGAAAAACGCAGGCCACGATGGACATTGCCACGATTTCGGGCACGCCGCGCAGCGGGGAATTGAAAAACATCCTGCCGCCGATGTCCAGGTTGATAATCACCAGCAGCACGAACACCCACGCTGTTCCGATGCTGTTCATGACGGAAATGACGGCTTCGAAAGAAAACCGGAGCGGCGGTTTAAGCGCCACGCCCGGTTCCTTTGTTTCTTTCCTTATCGCCATCCCTTGTTCCTTTATTCCCTGTCCCAATCCCGAATGAGGGTGACATTGCGATTGCGCAATCCGTCCAGGTAACCCTTGAGCATGGCTTTACCCGGTTGGCCTTTTGCTTCCATGGAGGCAGCCCATTCCATCGGGATGTTGGGGAGCTTCCCGGCCCATCGCTTCTGCTCAGCCGGAGAAAGGTTTGCTACTTTGGCGCCCCCTTTCTTCATCGCCAGAAGGGCATTGTCCGCCCGAGCGGTCTGAGCTTCGGCCAGTTTCCGGGTATACTCCTTGCCGACCTCGGTGAAAATTTTCCTTATTTCGGGCGAGAATGATTCGAAGACATCCTTGTTGACGCTGATCCCCCCGGCGAACTGCGCGCCGAAATTCACGACGGCGATGTATGGGGCAACTTCGTGCAGTTTGATGGCGGCCGCGGCGGTCATGAAAGTCAGAGCGCCTTTGAACACGCCGGTTTGAATGCCGTTGTAATATTCGTTCAAGTTGGAGGCCACGGGCACGCCTCCGGTTCCTTTCAGCCAGTTGGCCGACGGGCCGGGCGCGGCGATCTTTTGGCCGTTGACGTCATCCACGCTTTTGACCGGGAAACTGGTCAGAATCCCGTAATTGTCCAGGGCGGCGCCGCCGAGGTAAATCTGGTTGTGCTTGGTCCATTCCCGCGCCAGTGCAGGGATCTGACCCTGGAGTTCGGTGATCGTATCGACCACGTGATAGAGGTTGCCCGTAGCAAAGGGGGTCATATAGGTGACATTGTGGAGGGGCATTTTCGGGGCATGGAAGATGGTTCCCACAAAGCCCATATCCGAGACGCCCGCCTCAATCGCCTCCAGTTCACCGCCGATCTTGGCAATGGTTCCTCCGTACGCCTGGTTCCATTCGATGGTGTCGCCCTTGCCGAGGGCCGCCAGCCGCTTGTCAATCTCGGGGATGAAAAAATCACGACACAGGGTGACCCACAGGAAAACCGGTGGATGACCGGCTGATACCGTTATCTTGTATTTCTTGGCAGCCGCATTTCCTGCAGTTAAAGTCAGTGCCAGCGCCACCCCCGCAATGATCATCGTCCATTTTTTCATCTTCCATCTCCTTTGAATTTATGTCGGCTTCGTTTCATGCTATTCTTCCACGATGGCCACCGGCCGGCACCATCCCGCGCTCGCCCCTTTGATCTTGATCGGAAAACAGCAAACGGTAAAACCATGAGGTCTGTTGATGGCGGCCAGGTTGGCCATTTTTTCCATATGGCAATAGCCGATTTCTATCCCCGCAAAGTGGGCCTCCCAGATGACTTTGGGATCGCCCGTTTCCCGGAATTCTTTGGCCAAAAACGGTAGGGGTCGATCCCAGCTCCAGGCATCGATGCCCACCACCCTGACGCCTCTTTCGAGCAGATAAAGGGTGCTCTCCCGGTCCATACCCGCTCCCTTGACGAGGTACTGGAGAGTCCCCCACGCTTGGTCGGCGCCGGTTTGAACCAGTACGATGTCCAGCGGTTTCAGTTCGTAGCGGATGCGTTCCAGCGCTGCTCTTACATCTGCAACGGTGATCCTTTCGCCGTCTGCTTTGTGCCGGAAATCGAGGACAACGCCGTCGTTAAAACACCATTCCAAGGGGATCTCGTCAATGGTCCATGCCCGCTTGCCCTTGTCCATGGTCGGATGATAGTGGAAAGGCGCATCCAGGTGCGTGCCGGAGTGGGAGGTTAAGGTGAGGAACTCCACCGCCCATCCCACACCCCCCGGCAATTGGTCTTTGGTGACTCCCGGGAAAAACTCCATCATCTGTTCGGCGCCCATTTCATGGGTAACGAAATCGACTTTGGGAATCATCATGGGAGGGTCGCTCGGCAGCCCCGGTTCGATGCTGATGCCCAGATCAATGAATCGCTTGCATCCCATATTCACTCCTTTATTACACCGCGCGTTCGCCCGGAGCGGGTGCATCCTCAGGGGGCCCTGCAAAACATTGTGCGATTGGAAGCCACTCGGTTGCACTGCCTGCGTACTGCAACCGCGTGTCTGCTACATTTCGCCTTCGGGTCACCACGAGGCAAAAGTCCTCGGCGCTGCCGCGCAGATAGTGATGTTCCGAAGGCGGATCATTCCAGATCCAGCTTTCACCAGATGGCGCCTGCAGTTCGATGTACGGCGCGGGCTCGGGAACCGGCAGATTTCTGTTGATAAAAGTCCAGCTGAAAGTGCTAACGCCAAGGTGGGCAATGTTCTTTATCCGGTCGCTCACCGGCCGCCGCTCGCCTATGCAATTGCATATGTCCTGCCCGTGCGCCCATGTTTCCATCATCCGTGCCGTGGCGAAGGAGCGAACGCTCAACGTCGGGCCGTACCATGGAAGCCGCGCCTTTGGCTCCATCCCTGATAGGGCGCCGATCAGCCGCTCAAAGAGCTGTTGCCAGTGTGGAACGATCCGGGCGCCGCCGAGATGACCAAAGCGTGCGCGTGCAATCGCATTGATGTCAAGCCCGTTTCCGAGTTGTTTCATGAGTTCGGCGGTTTCTGCTGCGAAAGCCTCCGGGTCCGTTGCCGCCAGCATTCCCGTCTGATCGAAATAGCACAGATGGGCTATTTCATCCCAGGGCGTCCAATCGTAGAACGGGGTTTTTTGCACCCACTGCCGGGGAGTCAGTGTTCCAGCCAGTGCGGCAAGTTGTGTGTATTCTGCCAATACATCGGCGCAAAGATCTTTCATCCCGCCTCCTTCATGCCCTGCCGAATAGATGTATGAGCATATTTGATATCAAAACCTATTTTATTAGTAAAGGAATTAGTTTTTTTTGTTCCGTCTAAATGAAAATATTTTCGTATTTACAAAGAAATACCTATTTGCATCCCTTTGGACAATATGGTAATAAAAAATACAGAAAACGTCGTAGAATATGGGGAATCTCCCCGGTACCAACGCAGGTGACGTACCTCCGGTGTTTCAGAAAAATAGGGTCAGTGAATGCTGATCGGGTAGGGGAGGAAGGCATGACCGGTCGTCTCATCATCCAAGAAAAACCTGAACTTGTCGCTCCATACATCATGGTCGGCCTTAAGGGCTGGCTCAATGCGGGCGAGATATCCACGGGCAGCATCGACTATTTGCGGCGCAAGTTAGGCGCCCACCCATTCGCGTATATAGAGCCGGCGGGTTTTTACATCTATCAGATTCCGAGCTCCACTGCGGAGCAAACCATGCGGCCCGTGGCAAAAATTAAGGAGGGGCTCGTAAAAAAACTCGAATTACCGCGCAACGAGTTCTTCTACTGGAAGAGCGGCGCCGCCCATGACCTCATACTCTTCCAGGGCGTCGAGCCGAATCTGGACTGGCCGGAATACGCTCAAGCCATCCTCGATGTCGCCCGGCAATTCATGGCCCCGCGGATCTATTCCCTGGGCGGTATTTTCGATCAGGTGCCTCATACCAGGAAAACCAGAATCCTTGCGACGATCAGCCATCCACAGCTGAAAGATGAAATCAAGACCTACGCACGGTTCACTGATTATGAGGGTCCCAGCAGTTTCAACACGATGCTGCTCTCTATTGCTCGAGAGCAGGGGGTAGAGATGGCAGGCATCTCCGCCAGAGCGCCACTGTATATCCAGGATCTGAACGCAAAAGCCTGTTATGACCTGTTGCACAACGTCATCACATCGGCGGGCTTTAGCATCGATCTGCGTGACCTCAGAGCGACCGGCGAGGCATTGGTGGAGATGATGGACACGGCGTTCAGCCAAAACGCGACAGCCCTGGAGCAGCTCAAGAGGCTGGAAGAGCAATTCGATGCCACCGTTGGAGAGGAACCTCTTCAGGCTCAGGGCGAGGATTATGACAAGCTGCTCGCGGAGATGCGCAAACTGAAGAAGGAAGGACGTAAACCGCACTGATGGTTTTAAATCTTCATTACCCGGTGACGTCAATCTGCCCAATTAAAAAATATACCATCAATGCCGGTAACATGTGAAAAGCGAAATGTGAGGCAACAGGGAGGTGTGATACCGAGAATCAGGGATTGTGGAGTACGCTGATATCGATATGAAAGGTGAGATGCCTACAAAAATTCTCACTTGCTCGACGGATTGGGAATTAAAGTGCGGATCACGTATTTACAGGGTATGGGTGATTATCTGCCGTGCCCAAGCAGGATGGCCGGAATGGTTTTCAATATCAGAACAGTATCCAGCAATAAAGACCAGTGTTGAATATAATCCATATCCATATTCATCCACTGATTGAATGTGATATCGTTTCTTTCAGGCTGGACCTGCCAGATACAGGTAATGCCAGGTTTCATAGAGAGACGCTGGCGTTGCCATAGTTCGTATTTTTCCACTTCGGTGGGAGTAGGCGGTCTGGGCCCTACAATGCTCATCTCGCCCCGGACCACATTGATTAGCTGAGGGAGCTCATCCAAACCGAATTTTCTTAAGAATTTCCCAAGATAAGGAATAATACGGGGATCATTTTTTATTTTGAATGCAGGGCCATCAGCCTCATTCAATTCTATAAGCGTGTATTGCTGTTCTTCGGCGCCCATGACCATGGTGCGAAATTTCAAAAGTGTAAACTTTCTGTCGTCCTTCCCGCTGCGAATCTGTTTATAAAAAACAGTACCTGGAGAAAATAATTTGATCAGGCAGGGGACAATCACAAACAGCGGAGAGGCGATGATGAGGGAGAAAAGGGCCAAAACATAATCCATGATGGATTTAATGGCCAGGACACCCTGTTTTCCCCGGATTCTAATGAATCTCGGTTCTGACAAAGACTGCTCCGTCTCGACTGAGCGAGATGCAGGGGTTGTCATGGATGGCCGAATATACCGGTAGGGAATAACCCGGGCGGTGATTCCAACGGTGTTGATGAATGACAGAAACAACTCGGAATTTTTAATTTCATTCAATGGCATTATGACCAGGATTCCCTTACTCGCTTTACATGTTCTGTGAATATTTTTTTTGTAAAGCGTCTGATGATATTCATGGATCAAGCCCGAGGTATCTCATAGGCAAGTTCCCAAGATAATAGTAATTCCGGAAATATGTTCCACTTGCGGTAACGTAATTTTTGTACGACGCTCTCCTATTACCCGCAGTGAGCATTTCCCATGGATAACGGCTTCTTTCTTGCTTTACCGATATAGAGCCCTTAAGAAAGATTTTTTTCTTATTTTTCATGATTCCTTTACTTAAATTGTTGACCATAAAGATATTGCTCTACATTTTAGTGCACCAGGTAGTTCTGTAAGGCCTGATAACTTGCAAAATCCGTATCTATGAGTGATGCCCCGATTCTGGTCTCACCACCGGAAGGAGATATGCGTTTGGGCACGCATTGCATGGTGATCGGTCTTTTATAATCGGGCAGCGCAAATACAATGGAAATCCGGGAAGTCTCCTTCTCTTCCCGGATTTCATACGGATAGTTGTCCGGGATGGAAATCTGTAGTCCGTCGAGGGAGATATCCACGACGATTCCCACCTGGGGTGTTGTATTATCAGAACCAAGTTCTGTTATCAGCGCAGGAGCCGTAATCATTTTCCGTGGGTAACGGCGGTGCTCTTGCTCTACCGGCTTAAAATCCTTTCTCTCCTGCAGGTGCTTATAGAGGATTTTCTCTATCGTTGCAGAAACGGACCGTCTCTCTTCCTTTGCAATCACTTCGATTGCATCGCGCAACTCCTCGCTGGTACGAAAACAGATCATGACGCTTTTGCTCATGGGATGTCCTTTAAATTCTTCAATGCGCGAATAGTAATGGTCCCTGTTATCGATTACCTTGAAACCCCAAAGGGCATTGATCCATGCCGGATCACTGTTGCTCGCTCTGTTCCAGTCAATGTACCGAAAAAAGCGCCATCATGCTTATTACAAGTGTCATCTTCTGCATTTTTCGGCTCCCTGTTGAGTTCATTGGAATATTATACTTTGTAATGCAAGATAAACACCAATGTATTCGTGCATAGTTTCGGGTAATACAAACGACAGATAAGCAATAAGGATATCAATGTCTTACAAAAATGAAAATTTGTCTAACAGACGGCTTGCGCAACTATGGTAGGTTAATTATTGCCGTGATTGTAAATAATTCCGACAATAAACAGGGCAATGGGTGAGATATAAAAGGGGGGTCTGTAACTATATGCGCTATAATATTAATATGTTAATATCGATTTCGGCTTTGGATAGGCATTGTAAGGAATTCCGACAGCGCTCTCACACAAAAAAGGCAGAGCCATGTCTGGACCCTGCCTTTCTGCAAATAAAATGCTTAGGTCTTTCGTTATTTCTTAAACTTTCTCCGGGCTCCCGCCTAACCGACCAGACCAAGACCCAGAAGAAGCAGGGAGGCTGGTTCGGGGACTGCTGTGGTGGTGAAATTGTCGATAAGAAAATAACCGTTGCTCACAAACTCGAGCTTATTAACATTTTGGAAGTTTATCCCCGTCCAGGTCATCTGATTTGATAGACTCACTGTTTGAGTCCCTTTGTTCTCAGTTCCGAGATAGCCCGTAACGGACAATGAGTTTCCTGCGCCTCGCCACCAACCCAGGATCCAAGGTAAGCGCCCTGGAAATTGAAGATCTGCCCACTGCTCGTAACAGTGTTGTATCCGTTTCCCGGATACACTGCATTTGATGCAGACGGAAACTGGAGTAAATTACTAGGATATTTGTTCATATCTCCATTCCCGATCACTTCCCAGCCTGTCCAGTTGAATGCTTCATAGATGTTCGGTACCTGCCCGTAATTAATAGTAAAGCCTCCAGGATCGTAGCTCAAGTCCGTGACAAGATCATCGAAGTTCAGGATATCGGCATTTGCCGGGCATACAAACAGAATTCCGACCAAAACCCCCAGAACAAGAAATTTTCAAATTTTTTCATATTACCTCCTCTTTTTTATTTTAAGGCGTTACATGACCTTGCATAATATCATTTTTTGATATAGGATAAAATATGGCATGGGATGTTAAAGCAAAGCGAAAGGTACAAAAGCAGGTTGGAAATCTCCCTCGAAATGTGAGGGACGCGCTGAATGCCCTGTTGGCTGCTATACGGCATGAGGGGCCTGCAAGGTATGAATGGCCAAATTACGGAAGATTGGGCGAGAATATTCACCATTGACACTTGAAGAAAGGCCACCCCACCTATGTGGCGGTGTGGGAAGTAATAGACAAGAAAATCAGACTGATTGAGGTGTTATATGCCGGGACTCACGAAAAGTCACCCTACCAAAAGCATTGAAATTCGGTTCATCGGTCCCCCTGAAAAAAGAGAGCAGGCCGTTGAATGTCTAAGACCTTTGGGGTTCATCGATACTTCCGAAGAATATGTATCTTGGCGGGAGCTGTTTCCCGAATATTCTGACGAAGAAATGCCGGGTTCCTGCTTGAGGGGCGCTCGTTTCAAAGAGGGGATCACCCAGCAACGATTAGCCGACATGATCGGAATACCGCAGCGACATATCTCCATGATGGAAAACGGCAAGCGTCCCATCGGCAAGGAAATGGCGAAGCGTTTTGGGAAGGCACTGAATATCGGGTACAAGGTGTTTTTGTAGGAAGATCACCAGGAGGATAGGGTATTCACCATTATCCCCTTTCCATTGTCCGTGTGTGTCGTGGAGGAGAAAAAGAAAAACCCCAGCTACCAGAATTGCGCAATTATTTTACCTCAATCATTTGAATAAAACTCTTGAGATCCTGTCTGAACTTGAGATCATTAGGCTTTCCGATTTCCTCGTTTGTCAAATAATTATCCATTACACCACAGAATGAAGAGGCCACTTTCGTAATTTTTTTGAAATATTTGAGCAAGGACTTTTTATACAGGCAGTTCATTCAAGGAAAGGCCGGGGGGGTGTCCGGGAAGCATCATTTTTCCAAGGGCGCGGATTGCAGGCACGTTACCTTGGTAATAGGACCCATACCCTTGGCCTATTTGAGTTTTGGGTGTGTAGGGGGGATATGGGATGAAAAAAGTAACAATACGTGCCCGATGTCTGGGATCCCTGCATAACGGCGATGATTGACCTCCACCGGGTATGGACGCTCGCTCGCTCACTAACTGGCTTCGCGCTGGATAGCCCGCTCGATCCCGTCCGCTCCCAAAGGCCGAGGAGGGGTAAAGATTTGACCGGCGACTGCTTGTTTAACCTGGGTCATCCTGAATCCAGAAGCGGTAGAATAGCGGTAAATTATCTCCTGAAAAGAAAAAGGGGCTACAGAATAAACTCTGTAACCCCTCGTTATTTTTTGGCTCCCCAGCGCGGACTCGAACCACGGACCCGATGGTTAACAGCTAATTATTAATGCTTACACGAACCATCAGAAAACTACAAATACCATTTGACAATCAGCATACTTATGGCTATATTACCATCATGATCTATCAGGAAGCAGCAACGAATTTCAGTCAAATTAGTGGCAAAATAGTGGCAAACAGAACTTCAAAGGGAGCCTGTCATGACGAAAAAATGGTTCAAAACGAATCACACGGGGTTGAGGTATTACGAACACGAAGAGCGAAAGCACGGCAAACAGAAAGATCGTTATTACGCGATCCGTTTCCGGGTTGGCGGGATACTTCATACTTACGGCGTCGGTTGGATGTCTGACGGGATACCCGAAGCGATCCGAAAAGAAGAGCCGGAACTTGGCTTTCAGGGTTATTGTTTGAAGCTACTCAGGCAATACAAGGGCAACATTAAAATGGGTACAGGACCGAAGTCACCAAAGGAAAAGCGGTCCATCGATGCAGCAAATGATGCGGCGACAGCGGCAGAACAGGAGCGCCTTGAAGAAGAAAATATCACCGTTGCCGAATATTGCAAAGATATCTATTTCCCGGATGCAAAACTAAACAAGGCTCCCAATACGTATCGGGTTGAGGATTTGTTATTCACACATTGGATTAAGCCGGTGATCGGTGCCATACCCCTAACCAAGGTCGCACAAACCGACATTCAGCGGGCCAAACAGGCGATGGTTGACGCCAAGAAATCACCTAAGACGATTCATCATACGCTTGGGCTTATCCGGCAGATATACAACCACGCAAAGCGGCCGGACATTTATCTCCGTGCAAAAGTGAAGATGCCGAAAATTGACAACGCCAAACTTCGATATTTGACCGCGGAAGAAATCGACAAGCTCTTGCTTGCGGTTAAGGCAAAGAGTCTTATCGTTCACGACCAGGCGGTCCTTGCCGTGAATTGCGGGTTGCGCTTCTCTGAGGCTGCCGGTCTCCGCTGGGAAGATGTCAATTACGATACCGGCTCTTTGTCGATCAGAGATGGCAAGACAGGCAGCAGAACGGTTTTCTTGAATGACGTTGTGGTGGAGATGCTTAAGGAGCGGCAGGGAAAAAAGACAACCGGGCCAATCTTCCCCGAAAAAAAGAGAGAGGGCACGAAAGCGCGAACTGCCGAAGGGACGGGGCAGCCACGGTCGGCAAGCAATACCTTTCAGCGGATTGCGGATCAGCTTTTCAATAAGGGTGTTGATGATAGGCGCCTCCGGGTTACATTTCACACATTGCGCCATTCGTTCGGGACTCATGTTTACGCGAACTCCGGCGATCTGTATTTGACGCAGAAAGCGTTAGGCCATCGAACAATGGTGATGGCAGCCCGCTACGCCAAAATGTCAGAGACAAGGCTAAGAGAGGCGTTTACGAAGATGTCTGATGTTATGAAGAAAGGCAGAGAGACAAAACAGGATCAGCCCGAGCAGGTCGTGAACTCATAAATGACCCTTGTATGATACTTGTATTTAGTATAGGATAAACCATGATATGGACAGTGAAGATTATGAGACGGGCCTTGAAACAGGTTGACCGACTGCCAGTCAACGTAAGAGAAAACCTGACTGACCTTATCAGAGACATGGAGCTTCATGGGCCTGTAAGGGGAAATTGGCCGAATTATAGCAGGCTGAGTGAAAACCGCCACCACTGTCACATAAAGAAGGGGCAACCCACGTATGTGACAATATGGGAGGTGACGGACAAAGGGATAAAACTGATTGAGGTGACATATGCAGGCACACACGAGAAAGCACCCTACTGAAACCGTTGAACTGAGATTCATCGGGCCGATTGTGAACATAGCGCGGGCCATTGAAAGCCTGAAGCCGTTGGGATTTGTGGACACGTCTGATTCTGTCCCCTGGCGCGAGGCATTTCCCGAATACAAAGACGAGGATTTGCCGAGCGTCTGTCTGCGCGGATCGAGGCATAAGGAAGGACTAACGCAGAGGCAGCTTTCCGGCATAACCGGCATCCCTCAGCGCCATATTTCCGAAATGGAAAACGGTAAGCGGAGCATCGGCAAGGAAATGGCGAAGCGCCTGGGGAAGGCCCTGAATATCGGTTATAAGGTGTTTCTGTAGAATGAAACGGGGATAGGGTGGCCACCCGACAAGCCGGTTTCCTGGCCGGTTTCCCCGACATAATTACCAGGGCGCATTCAGGAGGTGCAGTGTGAAATACATTTCGGCAGATGAGTTAAAGAAGCATTGGGAAATCTTGGATTTCGAGCTTTTGAAATATATACGAGATGGTCTTCCAGCTTATGATCGGACCGGTCTGTGCACTATTACTGATTCCCAAGTTGTGTACGAGAAGGAAGAATCTATCGATGATTTACGTACGCGGCTTCTTCTCAGAGAAAGTAAGCATCAGTCCCAGAGAGTAGAAAAAAATAATTCCGCCGAGTACGCGATAAACGCACATCGCCTGATTAAGGCAGGTCTGCTGGATAGCAAATTACCGCCACCAGAAGTATATGACGTCGAAAAGGTAGGACAGCGAGTAGAAAAAAGGATCATAGAGGAGTATGATCAGTAAATGGGCGACTGCAGATGTGGTTGTGGTGAGCCAGCCAACAATGGGGACTTTATTGCTGGCCATAGCCAGAAACTCACATCGAGTTTGGTGAAAGAAGTTGGCGGCCTCTTCGCCTTGCAGGAGCTTATTCAATCTGCAAAGCAATATTCGTACGGAGAAAAGAGAACAAAGGAGTTCTTGGATCTTATCCGGCGTATCTTTCCGGTAAAAAATCTGAAGTAAGACGTCGACCAAGGCGATCACGCAACGGCGGGGATTTCAAGCAAGTAAAGAATATAGGGTAATGATAGCGGTTTGTATCGTGCAAATTTAGAAGGGCAGATTTTGGATGATCGGGGGTGGTACGCTCCTT
>MICN01000121.1 GCA_001829875.1 Syntrophus sp. GWC2_56_31 | reverse complement strand
GCTGCACGACCGGAGCGTGTGGCCCCGGCAAGACCGAGCCAGCAGGAGAGACCCGGTCAACCCTCACGACCCGAGCGGGTGAGTCCTGTAAAACCTGCTCAGCCCGCTGCACGACCGGAGCGGGTGGCGCCGGCAAAACCTAAGGAGACGATCAAGCCGCAAGAAAGAAAGCCGGAAGAGAAACCAAGAGAGCAGAGACCTGAACAAAAAAAGATCGAAAAACCAAATGAACCGAGGCCCTCTAAAAAGAATGGTGAAACACGAAAAGAGCAGAAACGTCACGAGGAGGATGAGGAAAAGCCGAGGAAGTAAACGGTAGGTTCAAGGAGACTGGCGGGGAGCTGAGCGGTCATCTTATAATGAGCCATAGTACTGCTCAGATGAGATCTTTCCACCCGAAGCGGCGGTCATCCTGTCTCTGGTTTTCGAGCATGTGCGTTTCGATCCCCTGCCGGGCATCTTCAAAAGTCTGTTGATCGATGTCCCCGGGGATGGCCCTCGGTTGACCCCAGCGGATCACGATCTTGCTGAACGGCTTGGGAATCAGACAACCGTCCCAGCTATTGAGGATCCAGGCCCTGCTCATGGAGACGTAGATGGGGACGATGGGTACGCCGGATTGTTCCGCCAGGACAATCAATCCCGGTTTCACAACGCCCCGCGGCCCCCTGGGACCATCCAGGACGTGAACGGCGAGGGGATGATCCTTCAGATCTTCCACCATGGCGGCCAGCGCTTTTTTGCCGTCGCGCGAGGAGGAGCCCCGGATGGGACGAAAGTTCATGCGACTGTAGACAGCGGCAATCAGGTCCCCGTCGCGGCTCTTGCTGATCATGACGGACGGCCGGTAACTGCTGAACCGTTTTACATAACCGAGTACGGCGACGATCCGCTGATGCCAAACGGCGGTGATGATCTTGTTCCCGCTGTTCAGGTGTTGCAAGATAGCGTCCTCGTTGATGGATTCGATCCGGATGGTCAGGAAATAAAGACGTAAGATATAATAGACGATCATCATGGGGAAAGAAGATTTCATGTTCAAGGAAAGGCGCATGGTCACAATTCCGTTGCATGAATGAGGTAATGAGAAAAATAGTGAATAGCATCCAAGCTCCGATTGTGTCAACTATTTTTGGTAAAAAGAAATCATCGACAGTCGCCGGACCCTCTGTTGTCGAGCATACCGAGGCTGTGATCGGGAGCGCGCGATGACCCCGGAGCGAACGACCAGGCATTGCCTGGATCCATGGCGGAACGTCGAGATCGGTACGTTCGGAGAAGTCAGCCCCTGCTGCGTACACCCGCCGCTCGGACACATCGACACGGCCTCAGCCTCGGGAATTTTGGACAGAGACTCCGATGCGTTTCGCCAACTGCGCGAGTCGCTGCTGACGGGGAACCTGACCGAGCCGTGCGGCGGTTGCCATATACGGCCGCTGGCGCCCCTCAAGAGTCAGCGGCAAGCGGTCCGGTCCGCCAAGGGCGTCGTTCGCGGTGCGTTGCTCGCCGCCGGCGCGCTCGAGTCGATGAGAATCGACGTCACCAGGGACTGCAACCTCCGGTGTGTCTACTGCGCCGTCAGCCAGCAGGGGTACGTGGGCGGTCAGATGCCCGCGGAGGTTTTCGACGCGGCCTTGAAGCTGATACCGGCGGAAGCCGGCGGCCTCCGGATCGATCTCAACGGACACGGGGAAACGACTACCCATCCGGATTGGTTGAGAATGGCCCGTGCCGCGACCGAAAGTGGTGCGTCAGTGACGATGCTTTCGAACTTTGCAAAGCCGTTCGATGCGGATGAGATCGGGGTGCTCGCGACGATGTCGGTCATTCAGATCAGCCTGGACACGACCGACGACGCCCTGCTGAAACGGCTCAGACGGAAGGTGTCGCTCGGGAACATTCTGCGGAACCTGCACCTGATTCGCATGCGCGCTCGCAAAGCGGATCTCAAACCCGAGTGGGCGATCAGTTGCGGCGTCTACGACAAGTCCGTTGCTTCCTTGCGCGACCTGGCGTGGTTTGCGGTCACGGCCGGCTTCGACTCGGTGACGTTCTGGAATCTGGTCAAATACCCCGATATCCTGGACCCCGGGACTGCGCGCGTGAAACCGATCGCCGACCTCCCCGAGGACGAGCAACGCAAGGCTGTCGCTGCATTGAGCGACGCCATCCGGATTCTCGAGGACCACGGCGTGAAAGCCGAAGTCGCGGGCGATTTCGTCGACTGGCCGAGCGGAAGATGGTCTCGAACCGGTTGATGTTTGTTTTTACCGAAGCTCTCGAAAGGATTTTGCAGATGGGTTCTGAAAGCAGAATTACATCGTTGGCTGACTGGATCGCGTTGTACCCCGAAAAATTTGCCGAGGAAGAGATCGCCTTCGGCCACATCCGTCGCGGCGATCATATCTTTATAGCCTCGGGGTGCGGCGAGCCCCAATACCTTGTAGAGACGATGGTCAGATACGTTCAATCCCACCCCAAGGCTTTTTTTGATACGGAAATCGTCCATGTGTATTCTTTTGGCATAGCGCCTTACACCGATCCAAAATTCCAGCACAACTTCCGACTCAATTCTTTCTTCGTGGGAAATAACAACCGCGAATCCATCAACCGGGGCATGGCCGACTACACCCCTATATCCCTTTCCGATTTGCCGGCTCTGATACGCAGTGGATCGGTGCGCATCGACGTGGCGCTGGTGCAGACCTGCCTGCCCGACGAACACGGTTTTATGAGCCTCGGTGTCAGTGTAGATATTGTCAAGGCGGCGATGGACAAAGCATCAACGATTATTGCACAGGTCAATGCGAACATGCCCCGGGTTCACGGCGACGGCTTCATCCATATCAAGGATGTCAATTTCATTATCCGCAAAGACCAGCCTCTCCTGGAACTCCCGGCAGTTCCTCTCACCGAAACAACCCAACGCATCGGGCAATATGTGGCCCGGCTTGTCCAGGACGGGGACACCATTCAGGTCGGATACGGAGGATTGCCGAACGCGGTCATGGCCAACCTCCGCAATAAAAAACACCTGGGAGTGCATACCGAACTCTTTACCGATGGTCTGGTCGACCTGATCAGGGCCGGTGTGATAGACAACTCACGGAAAAGCCAGGATCCGGGCAAGTGCGTCGCCGCTTTCTCCATGGGGAATAAAGAAACTTACGAGTTTCTTAACGATAACCCATCAATCCTTTTTCGGACCATCGATTACACCAACAACCCTCTCAATATCGCACGGCAGGACAACATGGTCGCCATCAACAGTTCCCTGGAAATTGACCTCACCGGACAGGCCACGGCGGACTCGATCGGCGGCACGTTCTACAGCGGAATCGGCGGACACCAGGATTTCATGCGGGGCGCCCTGCTGTCCAAGGGTGGTCGCACCATTCTGGCGATGATGTCGACAGCCAGAAACGATACGATCTCCCGTATTGTCCCCTCGCTGCATGAATCGGCGGGAATCACGCTGAATCGAGGTGACGTCCGGTATGTGGTTACCGAATACGGCATTGCCTATCTCCACGGGAAAAATATCAGAGAACGGGCAATGACGCTCATTTCTATCGCCCATCCGAAATTCAGAGAGTGGCTTATCGAGGAGGCAAAAAAACGGGGTATCATCTACCGGGACCAGGCCTTCATCCCGGGTAAAAAAGGCGAATATCCGGACAATCTTGAAACCCACAGGACGACGAAAACGGGTCTGCAGATCTTCCTCCGTCCGGTGAAAATCGATGATGAACCCATGCTCAAAGATTTCTTCTATTCATTATCCGACAAAAGTCTGAATCGTCGCTTTATTTCGGCGCGAAAGGATATCCCGCACGAGCTTCTACAAGATTTTGCGGTCATCGATTACACGCGGGATATGGTGATCCTGGCAATCACAGGGTCATCTCACAACGAGGTGATTGTGGGTATTGGACAATACTATATCGACGAGAAATTGCACACTGCGGAGGTCGCTTTCGCCACCCGGGACGACTATCACAACCAGGGCATCGGAACGGAACTGCTCTCCTATCTGACTCATCTTGCCAAGCGAGAAGGGCTATTGGGTTTCTCCGCCGAAGTTCTGATCGAAAATAAATCGATGCTTCACGTATTTGAAAAAGGCGGATTCGATATCAAAAAGAAAAGCGATGCCGGCGTATTCGATCTGAAAATGGCCTTCATGGAGCAGTCAGTCGGATCGTCTCGATGAATCATAGAGATACGAATGTATTGGCCATTGAAATCATAGTCGTTCCTTCTGATCCGGCAGCCTGTGACGCAATGAAACGGACTCATTCGATGAGATTCAAACTGCTCAAAAAGATTCTCAAAAACTTCGGCCTCCTCTCGCAGGCGCTAAGCAAATTCAATGATGATAACGGCTTTTTCCTATCTTCGGGGATTACCTTTAATATTCTTATCAACTTGATTCCTTTTATCATGCTGCTGTTGGCGTCGGTCGGGGCGTATCTATTCAACGACGAAGAAGTGCTCGATTATATTCGCGCCTATTTCAGGGATGTGGCTCCGGTATTGGACCCAAACATCATGGGAACCCTTATGGACGTCATCCAGAACCGTCGGATTGTGGGAATCCTCGGATTTGTAGGATTCCTCTGGCTCTCCAGATGTGTCTTCAGCTCCCTGCGGACCGCTCTCAATACCGTGTTCCAGGTGGAGAAGCGCAGGGGAATGTTGCGTGGAATCGGCATCGATCTTTTGATGATTCTCCTGACGGGAATCCTGCTCTTTGTGAGCATGATTCTTAGCTCCGTTATCACATTCCTACAAAGTTACCAGGGACAGATTCCCGTGGCGATAGGACCGACGATTCAATGGATCCTAAAATACCTGCTCCCTTTTTTCCTCACCATGGGCATGTTTTTTTTGATTTACAAAATCATCCCCAATGAGAGGGTCCACTTCAAATCCGCCCTTAAGGCGGCCCTCTTTACCGGCCTGCTCTGGGAACTGGCCAAACATCTTTTCGGATGGTATGTCATCTATCTCGCCAGGTACTCGATTGTTTACGGTTCATTGAGCACCTTGGTCGTTTTCGTAGTGTGGGTGTATTATTCCTCGACGATTCTCATTGTGGGTGGGGAGCTTGCTTATTTCCTGGAAGAAGACCGGCAACATGAATAAGGAGATAGGGATGCGCTCGTTAAGCTTGGCTTGTAGATGCTGTCTCGCCTTCACGCTCCTGTTTGTATTCTCGATATGTAATTGTGCATATGCATCGAAGCAAAGTGTCGCCGGCGCGTGCCCGAACAATCTCGGCTCTGCAATCAAGCATTTCTGTGTGGTAACGCCAAATGTGCTTTGGCGAGAGGCCAGACCCGACAAAGACGGCGCCGCGTGGCTCATTCAGCAAGGTGTTCGAACAATCGTAAACCTTGAACTAATCCTAGATGACAAGCGCACCTTTGGTGATGCCGCCGTTGACGACACGAATAACTACGCGGTGGGTTACTTTCGTATACATGATTGGGAGCCGCTCCGTATATTGCTCCCATCGATTGTGGATGATCACATCGCTCATTTCCTCTTCAGATCACTAAATCGATGCCGAGTCGGGTAGCCGGGGGTTTTTCCCGTCTCCCTGCAACGTATCCCTCAGTATTTTGCGGTTCTGTCAAATACTGAGGCCAGGCGACTCATTTCATACTTTTGTGCTGTTCTCTCCTGTTAACCTAATCCCATGTTATTTAAAGGTGAATCAAGACTTCTGACGCCCCTTCTACTTTTGGCAAGCCATTTGCTTTTACTGTTTACATGATCCTCATCATCACACGAATGAAGGTCTTGTCTGCGAAGCGTCTGGAGCTGTCACAAACGATTGCTTCACTGTCAGGTTCCATAAGAATGGAGAGGGGATGCCGGCGCTGCGACTTCTCCCAGAGTGTCGAGGATGAAGACCGGCTCTTTCTTCTCGAGGAGTGGGATACCCGGGAGAACCTTGTGAACCACCTGAAGTCAAACCATTTCAGTGTGCTCCGGGGGGCTATGAACCTTCTCAGGGAGCCCTATGAAAGGATGTTCTATACAGTTTCCCGCTTGCCGGGGATGGAGGAGACTTAAATCATTTCACCACTCACTTACCGAAAGGAGTACCATGAAATCCAGCACGGAAGACCAGGCGGAAGGCAGGTTTCACAAAATAAGGGGTATGCTCAAGGAAATCGCAGGGGAGCTGAGCGATAATCCAAAACTGGAAGCTGAAGGCGCCGGTGAAAAGATCGCCGGCAAGGTTCAGGAAAAGATCGGTCAGTTCAAGAAGGTCCTGGGGACGTAGGATTGAACCTGGCCGCCAAATTCACCAACGACGTAAACGGTATGAGGAAGGTAAAGGATCGGATGACTATTGAGTAGTCCAAGTCCGAGACCAGAGGGGCTGTATGATCACTGCCGGCTGGTATGGTGATGCAATGGCCGGCAGTGGAAATGAGAAATCATGAAGGAGGATAAAAAATGTTGTGGACAATTTCCGTGGTGTTGGTCGTTTTGTGGCTGTTGGGGTTGGTGAGCGGCTATACGATGGGTAACTTTATACATATCCTGCTGGTCATCGCCATCGTTGTAGTCCTGATCCGAGTCATTCAGGGGCGGAGGGTCCTTTAGTAATTACAATATACCTCTGCCGGCACTGGCACTGAAGCCTACAACCAAAAACTGAGTAAAAGAAGAACGAATGCTGTCCGGGCATACCTCATTAACGAAGGCGTCAATGCACCGGACAGACTTTCCACAATCGGCGATGGCTAGACGAAGCCGGCAAAAACGGGCCATCCGAATTTTCGGCGAATATTACCGCGGCAATCTCCCCTTC
>MICN01000120.1 GCA_001829875.1 Syntrophus sp. GWC2_56_31 | reverse complement strand
GGACGTCGCGAAGGAGTTGTAGGGGGTGGAGGACCTTGATCCCTGTCAGGTGGCGAATCTGCATCCGGCAGCCTTCGCAGTCCGTCAGGATGACCTCGGGCTTCATCCGAGCGACCTCCTTCGCCAGATCCTTCCCGATCTCTTCGGCAATGGCGTACTTCTCCTTCTTGAAACCGTAAAGACCCCCCAGACCGCAGCACTCCGCTTCGATCATGCGGATGTCGAGTCCCGGGACAAAACGGAGAAGATCGAGGGCGGGGAGGCCGCTATTGAGCGACCGGAGATGGCAGGGGGCGAAATAGGCGGCCTTTGCAGTGAGCGTTCTGAACCGCACTGCTGATTGTCCTTCCTCGTGCCGGTTTAACAGAAACCAGCAGATATCAAAGAGGTGTGTCGCCAGCTCTTCCGCTCCGGGGAGGTCAAGAAGCGGGCCGTATTCGTGACGGAACATCAGGCCGCAGCTCGTCGAGGAGAAGACAATGTCGGTTCCCTCGCGCACCGTCGGCAGAAGCAGGGAGAGGTTCCGGCGTCCCATCTTCCGGGCGCCCCGCAGGTCTCCGACCCCGAGGCGGGGAATCCCGCAACATCTCTGGGGCGGTACGCTTACGGAATATCCGTATGCCTCCAGGCAAGCCACCGCGGCCTTCCCGACGTCCACTTCGTTCGTATTGGTGAAACAGCCGTAAAAGTAAGCGATTCTGGGGCGGCCGGCGGCGTTCGTCACGACGGGACGGTCGCGGAACCACTGCCGGAAGGTGGGGGAGTCGAAGGCGGGGAGGTTGCGCCGCCGGTCGATCTTTAGCATTTTATCGAGGAGCCAACGAACGGCGCGCTTCTTCATCAGGGGGTTGACGATCGCGGAGAAACGGGAGAACAGCTCGCCGAAGAGGTCGATCCGGACAAGGAGCCAGTCCCGCAGCGTTCCCCCCCGCTCGTCCAGGTACTTCGCTTTTGCCAGCAGGTTCAGTTCGGAGATCGGAACCCCGGCCGGGCAGACGGTATCGCAGAGGCGGCAGGCGCTGCAGAGCTCGATCCAGTCGTCGACGGAATCCTGGGAGGCCAGTCGGAATCGCTGCGCCCCGGGGCCGGCCTGTTTCGGCCCGGGGAACAGGGGCGTCACACGGGATACCGGGCAGACGGCCATGCAGGTGGCGCAGCGGACGCAGAGATCCGGGAGGTGCCGGGGGGGGGGCGGGATTTGATCTGCCTGCGTCATGATGCGAGCGCCCTCCTAACTGCAAGATAACCCGTAGCGATGTCGATCCCTTCGTGCGAATGTTCCTCGATCATCTGGTGATGGGCGAGGATAGAGCCTGCCGCCCGGACGTTTTTCAGAATCACCCTTCCCCCGGCGTCGACCGGTCGGAGTTCTGCATCGGTGACAATCCCCGCGCGGTGAATCGGATGCGCCTCCGGCTGGAAGAACCGCTCCCGGAACCATTCCCCGCGTGATTCCGGTTGCAAGACGGGGAGGTGGAAGAGAGGCTCGGAGATCCTTTCCCTGTCCGCCTGGATTCCCCCGCCGAGGAAGCGTCCGGTCGCCAGGATGTAGCGCTCCGCACGGTAAACCGTCAAAAGCGGCGGGTTCTGGAGGGTGATCCCTTCGCAGCGCCCTTCCTTCACATCGGCGCCGATCACGGGATTTCCAAGCAAAAAGGTTGCCCCTTTTGCGATAAGGAACTCCCGGAAACGATGAAAAATCCGCGTTCCGGGGATCGACGGTGGGAGCATCGGGATTTCGAAGACTTTCGCTCCGGTGATCGTCTCTAACGTCTTGAGTACATCCGCGGGCGCCTTTAGACCGAGGACGGCCGGCAGGCCGATCCGCTTTTCCCCGGCCATCTGGCGACGGATCGCTTCGCCAAGGCTTTCCCGGAAAGGTCCCTCATCCATCAGCCGGGCAAGGGCGAGCGCGGTCAAACCCTCGAGGCCGTAGCGGGGGAGGGAGAGATTCACACCGCGACATTGCAGATCGAGAGAAACCGTGTCACCTTGAAAATCCTTGAAACCCCGAAGACCGATGATCAGCGTATCCGCCGCGGACATCCCTGCGCCGGCAGTCATGGTGATGGGGAGCAGATAGGTGGGGCGCATGGTCCCCGCACCGGTGGGGACGAGGCTGTTTCCCCTGCCTACGGAATCGAATGTGTAAGGGGAAGGAAACAGCTCCCTGAAGGCATTGAGCGCCTCCGAAATCCCCGACCAGCCCATCCGGGCGTAGGGGTGATCCGGGTGCACCGCAATCCAGTCGGCCACTCCTGTCGCCATGTCCGCTCCGGGCGGTATCTCGCCCAGAACATCGATGGTGTTTCCGAACAGGGTGAGCGATCCCATCCCCCGGCCGATGACAAGGACTTTCGCCCCCATTTCGACCGCCGTCCGCGCGGCGGTCAGCCCCGCGAGCCCGGTCCCGATGACGATCAGGTCCCACCGCTTCACGGGTGACCCCCATCAGCCGTGGCGGCCTCTTCGGGGGTGAGATTGAAGAGCCCCTTGTAAATGGATTCGATCAGTTCCTCTTCCTTCAGCGAGGTTCCCCACAGGACGGGGCGGATCCCTTTCCATCGCTCCTCGAGAAAGCCCTTGAGGATGCGGTTGGAGCCGCCGAGCCCCTCCTCTTTCCGCCGTTCGTTCAGGACGCCCAGGAGTCTATAGACGCAGAAGCCCCCCTGACAGGTCCCCTTGGCAAGCCGCGTGCGGTGAAGAATGTCTTGAAGTTCCCGTACCTTCCCCTCTCGCAGAATCGCATCCACGGCCTCCCGCGGGACGAGCTCGCAGTCGCAGAGGAGCTCCCGCCTGAAGGCGGGGATCTGATGCCGCAACCGAAGGAGGCGGTCCTGAAAGGTATGACCGCGTCCGGCGCCGGGGAGGGGCTGGAGGTGTGTGAGGCAGGGCACATGGAGGCCCATCCGCGCGCAGATGAAGTCGGCGGTTTTTTCCGCCATGAGGCGGTAGGTGATGAGTTTCCCGCCGGTGATGGTGATCAGTCCTTCCAGGCCGTCGCGGCTTTGGTGGTCGATAAGCGCGAAGCCACGGCTGATCTCCCGGTCGTCACCTGCCTGTGCGGTCTGCACGAGGGGGCGGACCCCGGCGTAGGCCCTGGTGAAACGTTCCCCTTTGATGGCGGGGATCATCCGGGAGAGTTCGTCGACCAGGAAGGAGACCTCCTCCGGGGTCACCGCGTGATTTTCCAGATCCTCCGCGCGCAGCGAAGTCGTGCCAAGAATGGAAACGGTATCGTTGGGGACAATGATGTCGCCGCTTGCGGGGGGACGGCAGCGGTTGATGACCCGCTCGCTCAGGCGTGTGTTGGTGATCAGCATGGAGCCTTTGGAGAGGGCGATGCCTATCGAAAGGCCCGCGAGAGAGAGGATCTCGTTCGCCCAGGCGCCGGTAGCGTTGATGACCTGGGAGGCCGCAATCGTAAATTCCTCACCGGTGATCCGGTCTTTGACCCGCGCCCCGGAGATCCGGAGACCTTCGCGGATGAGGCCTGTGACCTCGGTGTGGAGAAGGAATCGCGCCCCGCGGGATTCGGCATCGCGTGCATTTTCCACGACGAGGGTGAAGGGATCGATTGCCCCGTCGGGGACCTGAACTGCGCCGATCATGAGCGGACTCAGTTTCGGCTCCATCGACAGGGCTTCTCTGGCAGAGAGAGGCTCTGTGTCGATCCCCGCCACCCCGCACGCGCGAATGAAGTTCGCACGGTACTCGTGGCCGTCTTCGGGCAGCGAGACGAACAGGCCGCCCGTGTCTTCGATGCAGTGGGGGGCGATCCGCCTAAGGATCCGGTTTTCGGTGATGCACTCCCTGGCCGCTTCGGGGTCGGTGACGGCGTAACGGGCGCCGCTGTGGAGGAGCCCCTGGTTTCGTCCGGAGGCGCCGGAGGTGAAATCGTCCTTCTCCACGAGGAGCGAGGGAATGCCGCGCAGCGCGAGATCGCGAGAGATCCCCGCCCCCGTTGCCCCTCCTCCGATGATCAGGACTTCTGTCTGCAGATCCATCAATCCCCGCCGTTTTTCAGGAGACCAACTGTTACTGAAACCTACAACATTTTGAGGCTTTACGAGGATTTGCTAACAGGATTCCCAAAGATTGTCAAGGCAAATGAGAATGAGGAAGATCCTTTCTCTGCGTGCGATTCATATCCGCCTTGACAGGGGGAGTTCCCCGGAGTAAATAACACGGCGTTTCGAAATAGAACGGAGGATGATCACCAGATGCAAGGGACAACCCATTTGAAGAATGCAAGAAAAGAAGCGGCATGTCAGAAGGCTTGCCCTGCCGGTATCGATGTTCCGCGGTATATCAGGGCAATAGCCGCCGGCAAGTTTGATGAGTCTCTGGCCATCATTCGGGAATCGATCCCGTTTCCATCCGTCTGCGGTTATGCCTGTTTTGCACCCTGTGAAGCCCGCTGCGGGAAGGGACAATTCGATGGGTCCGTTGCCATCAGGGCGTTGAAGAGGGCCGCGGCGGAGAGGGGCGGCGGGCTTTGGAAGAACGGCTTAAAGAAAACTCCGCCAACGGGGAAAAAAGCGGCGGTGATAGGGGCCGGACCAAGCGGTCTGACCGCAGCCTGCTATCTTGCCCTCAAGGGACATGAGGTGGTCGTATTTGAAGGTAAAGACGAGGCGGGCGGCATGATGCGCTGGGCGATTCCGGAATATCGCCTTTCCCGGGAAATCCTCAGCGCGGAGATCGATGAGATCAAGGCCTTTGGGGTGGAGATCAAAACAAATACCCGGGTAGGGGCGGTAGTGGATCTGAAGAGCGCAGGATATCACGCGGTATATATTGCCTGTGGCGCACAAAGAAGTGTTCCGCTGGGTATCCCGGGGGATGATTTGGCGGGAGTTACCGGCGCCATCGACTTTCTGGCAGCCGTCAATACGGGGGACCCTCTTCCCGTAGGAAAGCGAGTGGCTGTCATCGGCGGCGGGAACGCGGCGATCGATGCCGCACGAAGCGCCGTCCGTCTGGGTGCGACAGAGGTAACGCTCTTTTACCGACGGACGCGAAACGAAATGCCCGCCTATCCCGACGAGATCGACGCCGCCATCGCCGAAGGGGTGACTATGGAATTTCTGGCTTCACCCGGTATGATAAGAAAACAGGGGGATGGCCTGCAGGTGATCTTTAACCGCATGGAACTCGGCCCGCCCGACAAGGGCGGGAGACCTAAACCCATTTGCAAACCCGGTTGCGAGTTCGGCGTCATATCTGACACGGTGATATCTGCCGTTGGGCAGGCGGTCGCGCTGGATGGCCATTTTGGCATTCAGCTGGACGACAATGGACTCATACCCGTCAGTGGCGATGATTTTTCGACGGAACTCGAGGGGGTTTTTGCCGGCGGCGATGTGGTCAGAGGGCCGTCCTCGATCATCGAAGCCATATCGGATGGGAAAAGGGCCGCCTCGGCGATCGACAGGACTCTGGGAGGGGATGGTTCGCTCGCGCTGTCCCTTGCTCCTGCGGAGGTTGAGGCCGAGCTGGATTCATGCCGGGACGACTCTGCCCCGCGGATCGAGATTCCCTGCCTGTCGACCGGCATCAGGGTGAATAATTTCGACGTGGTGGAAAAAACGCTCAACCCTTACACGGCGAGCAGGGAAGCCGAGCGATGCCTGTCGTGTGATTATCGACAATTCGATGTGTCGCTCGACTTTGAAGGATGCAAGGAGTGCGGGTACTGCCTGAGCGTCTGCCATATGGAGGTGTTTTCCCCCGGCGCCCGGTTCAACGAAAAGGGGTATCGGGCGTTTGAGGTCAAGCACCCGGCAAATTGCGTCGGTTGCATGAAATGCTTTTATAGCTGCCCGGATTTTTGTATGGAAATCAAAGAGACGGCTTCGTAAAAAGGCCGCAGGCAAGGCGCGCGAATCCTGAGGAATGAGGCGTACTGTTTCGTACGCCGCAATGACGAAGGGTGAAGCGCAACGCAGCATCCGGTCTTTTTACGAAGCCGTCAAAGGAGCCTAGGTAAGCAATGAAACGATATCTCGAGACAGGGAATTTTGCCGTTACGGAAGGGGCGATCCTGGCCGGTTGCCGATTTTTCGCCGGTTACCCGATCACACCGGCAACCGAACTCGCGGAAGCCATGTCGTATCGGATGCCGCAGGTGGATGGCATTTATATTCAAGGGGAGGATGAGTGTGCGGCGCTCCATCTCTGCATAGGGGCGGCCCTCGGAGGGTATAAGGCCATGACCGCCACGTCCGGCCCCGGTTATATCCTCTATGCAGACCCATACGGATGGGCCATCGGCTGCGAAATCCCCGTGGTGATACTCAACTCGGGGCGTGTGGGCCCTGTAAGCGGAATCACCGGCGCCCCCGGTCAGGGCGAATTCTATCTGACCCGTTACCCCACGCAGGGAGGAAACTTTGAAACCATCGTCCTGGCGCCGAATTCCGCTCAGGAGGCCATGGCAATGACGGTCGAGGCCTTTTATCTGGCCGAGCGTTTCAGGACGCCCGTGACGATTCTTGCCGACCAGCTTGTGACCGACGGCTTTGAAGACATCAGTGTGCCTGAAAACGAGGAAGAGATGAAGGCGATGGGCTTCCGCACCTGGCCCAGGGGGATCAATCGGGGTCCGGTCTTTTACCCGCCCACCGATGAAATCGATATCCCTCCCGTCGTCCTGGGTCATAACACCGGCGCCCTTTGCTCGGACTGGACCCCGACGGAAGAAGGGTACGATACCGAAGAAGTGGTCGCACATCACAAGCATGCCTATCGACTGATTTTCAAGATCCGAAATCACAAAGACCTCTTCAACCATCTCTACGAGAAAACCTTCATGGACGACGACCCCGATCTGGTCGTTGTCTCCTACGGAACGCCGTCGCGGGTGGTCAACACGGCGGTCAAAAAGGCCAGGCAGGAGGGTTTGAAGGTGGGCGCCCTGCGTTTGATTCATCTGTGGCCCTTCCCCGACGAGCATTTCAAAAAGAAAACGAAATACCTTTCGGTCGAACTGAACTGGGACGGCCAATTGGTTCGGGAGGTCCGGCGCGCCGCTCATAAAGACGCCGAGGTCCATTTTGTGGGGAGCTGCGGGGATCTGCCCGCCGTTGCCGAGTTGCTTGAGGTCTTCGAAAAGCTTCTCAAGGGACAACCCCTCGCGCGCAAGGGGTGGGAATTGGAGGAATGGTGACATGGATTACTTGTCAAAAAAATATCTGCGGCCCAGAAAAATACCGAGCAGCGCCTGTTCGGGTTGCGGATTGGGGATGAACCACAAGGCGGTCATACAGGCCGTATACGAGCTTGGCCTGGAGGTCGATGATATCGTCTGGGGGACTTCCATCGGTTGCGCCGGCCGCCAGACCTTCGGCACATGGAAGGGCGACGGATTTGCCGGAACACACGGAAGGGTATACGCCATTGCAAGGGGGCTGCGATTGGCCCTGCCGCCGGAAAAGAAAATCATCCTCACCGTGGGAGACGGCGATGCTTTCGGGATAGGATTGCTGCATCTCATTCACGCCGCCCGCTCAAACGCCGATCTGACCATCATCGTCAACGACAACCTTGGCTACATGTCGACCGGGGGACAGTATGGCTGGACCACGCCCCACGGCACCAAAAGCGACAGCAGCCCTTACGGCATGTACGAACACAATATGGTGAGCGACGGGATGGACGTCCTCGGGGTGCTTAAGAATGCGGGAGCGACCTTTCTTGCCCGGCATGTCTCGATGGACGGCCCGCGGGCGGTGGAAAGCATCAAGAAGGGGATAGCGAATCGAGGCCTTTCCCTGATCCATATCGTGTATCCCTGTCCGACGAACGTCGGCAGCAGGGAGCTTGGAACCAGAGATGCGGTCACGATTTACAACTGGATCAAGAACCAGGCCGCCCCGATCGGTCAGGAGCGAAGCGACACCCTATGGGCCACCGGCGTTTACCACGATGCGAGCAATTCCAGGCCGGAGTTTTCCGAGAGTATCCATCAACATGTCGGAAGAATAAGGAGGCAGCGGCTCTATGAAAACAAGATCTGAAATCCTCGCCAGCGGCTTTGGCGGCCAGGGAGTGGTAAGACTCGGCCAGGTGTTGGGGGAGGCTGCCGTCAAACAGGGCTATCGCGTCACGATGCTCAAGAGCCACGGCACCGAGATGCGGGGGGGCTATGTGAGGAGTCAGGTGGTCATATCGAAAGAACCCATCGACAGCCCGATGGTGGAGTTTCCCGATCTCTTTGTGGCGCTTTCCCTTGCCGCCTATCGAGCCTTCAAACACCTGGTCAAGGAGGGAAGGATTCTCTACGATCCGGCCTTCGTGGTCGAGATCGATCAGGGCCTCGGCTGCATTCAGACGCCGGTTCCGGCAAAGAATGTCTCGGTCGAAAATTTCGGAAGGCCTGTTTTTGCCAATACGATCATGCTGGGGGTGATCGCCGATGTCATGAAAACACTCGATCCCGAGATCATCCTTCAGAGCATCCTCCAGATCATTCCCAAATACCACGAGGAGAATAAAAAGGCCTTTGAAATCGGCTATGCCCTGCTCGGAAACAATCGCTGAGGCGATGACTAATAAAAAGGTACGGGATGAAGAAAGGAAAATACATGAAGTATTTTTATGATTGGAATGCTTTGGAAAAAACTATGTTCGCGAGTGACTACTCGTCCGCCTTCGGATCGGTGATTATGGGAGAGCGCATGCAGGTTGCCATGGTGCACAAGGAGAGGGGGACCGGATCGAGGCTGCATTCCCATCCCAATGAACAGTTCAACTATGTGTTAAAGGGCGAGATCAGGGCGAGAGTGGAGGATGAGGAAACGATGATGAGACCCGGAGATCTCGTTCACATTCCGGCCAATGCCGCCCATTATCTCGTCGCTGTTTCAGAAGGCGGGGCAGACTATTTTGTTGCGAAGGATACAACGTGGGGAATTGCGGGCGCCGCCGTGGACGGGCAGAATACCGGCGCCCATTTCGACCAGGACTATAAAAAGGACGAATGATGGAAAAGAGACTTGAAAGGACGACAGTCTTAAAAGGGTCCCGATTGATCGACGGTCTCGGCGGAGACGTTTTAAAAAATGCAGTGGTGTTCATTGAAGAAGGGCGTATCAAGGAGATCGGGATGGAAGGCAGGATCACCCTTCCCGCCGGCGCCGAGGTCATTGACATGGCCGATTGCACATTGCTGCCCGGTCTGCTCGACATACACCTCCACTGCTCGGCGCACAATGTGCTTACTTTCAAGAATTACCGGATTTCCCAGCTCGAAGTCACGCCTCCCCTGCAGATGCTCTACACGCTTCTGCATCAGCAGATCATGCTCGAAATGGGGTTTACCACACTCCGGGATCACCCCTGGCCCAATGCATACGGCGGTCACAATTCGGTGGAGCTGGTTGCGCTTCGGGATGCCGTCGAAGCGGGTATCTTTGCCGGACCGCGGCTTGTTGTCGGCGGATATGCCACCATGACCGGTTCCCATCTCGATCTGATTGTCCCGCGGGGATGCAGGAGAGAACCGGACGCCACGGCCGACGGACCCTGGGAGCTTCGCAAACTTGTCCGCCGGCAGTTAAGGGTCGGGGTCGATTTCATCAAGACCTGCGCTTCCGGCGGCGGTGGAACCGATAAAGAGGCGCCGGATGTCAGGAACATGACCCAGGAAGAGCTTGACGCCGTCGTCGATGAAGCGCATGCGCTGGACAAACATTGCGCCTGTCACTGCTTTACCCCCACCGCCCAAAAAATGGCGATCAGGGCGGGCGCCGATACCATAGACCATTGCGTTTTTACCGATGACGAAGCCATCGACATGCTGGTGTCGGAAAAGAAATTCATTGTTCCGACGCTGCTCCATCGATCGGACCGTGCCATCGAGGTGAGAAAACGGGTGGGGACATCCGATTTCACATTGAATAAGATGAAGATGCTTCAACCGACGACGAAAGAGACGTTCCAGCGATTTATCAAGGCCGGTGTCAGGATTGCCATGGGGACCGATACGCAAATCGATGCCGAAATGGGCGCCAATGCGCACGAGCTTGAAATCTATGTCAATTACGGCATGACGCCGATGGAGGCGATTCAGACCGCGACGAAAAACGCGGCCGAAGCGATCTGGCTGGGCAGGGAAACCGGAACGCTGGAGCCCGGAAAGTTTGCCGATATCATCGCGGTTAAGGGCGATCCCCTAAGCGATATTCGCATCCTCCAGGAAAAGGAAAAGATCATGATCGTCATGAAGGAAGGTAAGGTTTTTGTAGACAGGAGACCGGGGCATAAAAAGCTCGTCATCCACGATGAAGCGTGGGGATGGAAACGAATGTGATCGACTTCCGCAGGAAGATGAAAGGGTGAACAGACCATGCCTTTTTACCGGTTTGATGAAATAGAAGGGCGCTATTTGACGCCGCGCCTTTCAACCGCGCACGGCCCGATCATAGAAGGGAAAACGATTTACTTCTGCCTGAATTGCAAGAAACCCGGCGAGGGATCGGTGATTCATTACCATCCCAACGAACTGTTCATCTTTCCCACGGTGGGAAAAGTCAACTCGCTTGTCGGCACCGATCGCCGGATTGTCTCTCCCGGGACCTTTATTCATGTCCCCCCTTCCGGACGGCACCAGATGACGGCAACCGAGGACGGACCGCTGAACTACCTTTACATCAAGGATAAAACCTGGACCATCGTCGGCTTGAGTATAGAGGAAGCCCTGCCGGATCATGCCACTTCGCTCGAAGAGGCGACGGCCGAATTTGAAAAGGCCGGATGGTCGGTCGGACAGGGGGAAATTAAGAAGGATTCGGGCAGAGCGTCTGCCCGTATTGAGGGGCTTGGGAATTGTTATTACCCGATCATCGATGCATTTGACGCGCCCCCATCATCCGGCGACCGCAGCTATACATTCGAGGGGGAACGGATGGTCTTCGGTTTCACCGAAATCGTTAAAGCGCACGATACGCACACGAAGGAAAGTGTCCACGAAGAGTTTATCTATCTCCTCGGCGGTTCGCTGCACGCCGAGGTCGATGAAGAGCGCGAGGAGGTATTGGCCGGAGGCATCATTCATGTGCCAATTGGGTCGCATTATCGCATCTCGACAGACGGAACGACATGTGCCCGCTTTGTATCCGTCGCTTCTACAGCGAAGCTCGAAGCGGGCCTGTAAACTTCCCTTTGGGTTCCCGGTGCGTTGATCGGCGCCGAGGGTCGATTACAACATCGGCACATTCAGCTTCTTGATGAGTCCTCCCCAGAAGTCGGTCTGTATCTTCATGAAGGCCGCGAACTCCTCCGGCGATTTGTTGGCGATAGTCACCGCGCTGACCTGGGCGAAACGGTCGTTTACCGTCTTGTCGTCCAAAACCTTCATCAGGGCCGCATGAAGCTTGTCCACGATCGGCCGCGGCGTGCCTTTCGGCACGAAGATCCCCTGCCAGGAGGCGGTGGTCAGTTCCGGAAAACCCGATTCCACGAGGATGGCAAGATTTGGATGGCTGGCCAGGCGTTTCGGGGCCAGCACCCCTATCACTCTAAGTTTTCCACTTTTGTGGTGCTGGGCGAAAGAGGCCATGGTCCCCACGGCGATCTTGACCTCGCCGCTCAGGGCGCCGATCGTCGCGGCCCCGGCGCCGCCCTTGTAAGGGATGTGCTGGATATCAATCCCCGCCTTGCTCTTGAGAAACTCGAAAGAGAGGCTCTGGGCGCTGCTGACGCCTGCGGATCCGTAGTTGAGCTCACCCGGATGAGCCTTGGCGTAGGCGACCATTTCCGGGACCGTGTTAAACGGTACCGATGGATGGACGGCAATCCCCCCGGGGAGATCCACGATGGCCGAGATGCCGATCAGGTCGCGCATCGGCTTGATCTTGAAATTCTTGTAGAGGTTCGGATTGATCGTCATGGTGCCGACGTTTCCGAGTAGAATGGTGTATCCGTCCGGTTCCGCGCGAGCAACGACTTCGACGCCGATGTTGCCGCCGGCGCCGGCCCGATTCTCGATCACGACCTGCTGCCCCAACTCTTCCATGAACTTCGGCTGAATGATGCGGGCAACGAAGTCCGAGGCGCCGCCCGGCTGAAACGGAATCACCATGCGGATGGGCTTCGTCGGATAATCTGACCCGGACTGCGCGGATGCGCCGCCCGCTGTTAAAAACACCGAAATTATCATCGTTATCCAAAGCATTAGATGTTTCATGATCTTCCTCCTGATATTTGATATTACTTTTGCGAGGCGGATTATATGCAAGATGAACTTCTATGTCAATTTGAATTTGGATGTGATAAATCATTTTGACTTTTTGTCGGAAGCGGGGTAATTTCACAAAAACAGAACAGTTCCATGTGGGAAAGATTCGTCTTGTGGGAGGGGGGCTTCACAACACCAAAACCATAGAAGGAGGAATGTATGAAACATCGAACAAAGGGAACCATGAAACCATGGCGCATCTGGATTCTGGTCATCGTGGGGATTTTAGCCATGGGAGGAATGTTCAGTGGCGGCGCGAGAGATGTGCAGGCGGCTCCTCCAGCCGGCACATTGAAGCAGGCCATACACTGGGGTCTTTCGGCCGACTGGCTTGACCCCGCGACCAACAGCTCGCTGATCCCTTCGCAGATCGTCCTGTATTTTCTGCATGACGCCCTGTTGAAGCCTATGCCCGATGGCACCTTCAGCCCCTGCCTGGCCGAGTCGTGGACCATCAGCCCCGATGCAAAGGTCTATGAGTTCAAACTTCGCCAGGGGGTGAAGTTTCACAACGGGGATCCCCTGACCGCCGAGGATGTGATCTTCAGTTTCTGGAGATACAAGGCCGGCCAGGCGAAAATCATCCACGACAGGACGGAGAAAATAGAGGCCGTGAACCCTCATCTCGTCCGCATCAGGTTCAAGTCCGCTTTTCCCGATTTCCTGGAGTATCTCCTTCCGGGAGCGACCACCATCGCCTGGATCGCGCCGAAAAAATACATAGAAAAGGTGGGGGAGGCGGGATATAAAAAACACCCCATCGGCGCGGGTCCGTATAAATTCGTCGAATTTGTGGCCGGTCAGAGACTGGTTGGGGAGGCATTTCCGGAATTCTGGCGGAAGGCGCCGTCCATCAAGCGAATCGAGATTCATATCGTCTCCGAGCCGGCGACCCGCCTGGCCATGGCCGGGAGAGGAGAGGCCGACATCGCCACATTGATGCAGGGTGTGTTTTACGAAAATCTGAAAAAGGATACCAAGCTCAGAATGCTGGCCCCGCTGAGCCCGTCGCGGTGGATGGTGTACTTTACCGCCCAGTTCGATCCCAAGTCTCCCTGGTCGGACCCGCGGGTCCGCAAGGCCGCGAGCCTCGCCATCGACCGGCAAACCCTGGCCGACATCCACATGCCCGGTTGTGGCCCCATAGGATCGCTGGGCTTGCCCGGAGATCCCATGGCATCGGATTTTCCAGTGGATCCCTACGATCCGGAGAAGGCCAAGAAGCTTTTAGCCGAGGCGGGTTATCCGAAGGGCTTCCACGGGGGGAAATTCTACCCCTACGAGGGGGGGTACTGGCCTTACGGAGAGCAGGTGGCCAATTACTGGAAAGCCATTGGAATATCGGTTGATACCGTTCTTTACGATCGACCGGCATGGTTCGCCAACCGCCAGGGAGGAAAGATGAAGGGCGGCATTTTTATCGACAATTCCCAGGCCCCGACGATCGGAGGGCGACTGCTCTACCTTTTCGGGTCCACAGGCTACGGGAACTATCCCGACGTTCAGGAGGCGTGGGATAAATACAATCGTGAGACTTCACCGAAGGTGCGCAAAGACTTGATCACCCGGATCCAGAAGCTCATTTACGACAAGACGATGTTCATTCCCCTGACTGCAACCAATTCCCCTGCCGCCTTTGGTCCGAGGGTGAAAGGAAATCCGTACAGGATTCAGCCGATGATCTGGTTCACGGCGCCGTTTGAGGATATGGAACTGGTCAGCTGATGTGCAGGTTAAGCCGATGAGAGGTTTCCTCCCGGGTCTTCCATAGCTTCAGGGATCACCATCGATTCGAGTGAGAAGCAAGGCACGTGTAAGACACCCCGCAGCCTGCTGTGGGGTGTCTTTTCTTGTCGAGTTCAGGGTTTCAGTCTTTTACAAAACAGATGATACTGAAGAAAGGAGGCGTGAAATGAAGGTTTTTATCGTCTTTTATTCCCTGTATGGTCATATCCGCCGGATGGCGGAGGCTGTCGGGGAAGGCGCAAAGGAAGTCGGCGGCGCCGAAGTCTCTCTATACCGTGTGCCGGAAACCCTGCCCGAAGAAATCCTGAAAAAAATGGGCGCCCTGGAGGCTCAGAAGGGGATGGCTTCTATCCCGGTCTGTACGGTGGAAGAGCTGTCCCAGGCCGATGCCATCATTTTCGGCACGCCAACGCGGTTCGGCAACATGTGCGGTCAGATGCGCCAGTTTCTCGATGCGACCGGGGGACTCTGGGCGCAGGGTGCCCTTACCGGCAAACTGGGAAGCGTCTTTACCAGCAGTGCGACCCAGCACGGCGGTCAGGAATCGACCATCCTGAGTTTTCACGTGACCCTGCTGCATCACGGCATGATCCTGGTCGGCCTGCCTTACGCCTTTGCGGGGCAGATGCGCATCGATGAAATCACCGGCGGATCCCCTTACGGGGCATCGACCATCGCGGGGGGAAAAGGCGAACGCATGCCCAGCGAAAACGAGCTGGCGGCGGCCCGGTTTCAGGGCAGGCATGTGGCAGAGATCGCATCCAGGTTGTCCCGGAAAACGTAAAAGTGCGTTTATCCTGATATCGAGCCTGGCGAGCAACGAGTCGCGCTTCAAGGAGACGCTGATCAGCGCGATTGCGCTGTACGCCGCAAGCCTCGCCATGTTCGTGTACGGCCTGAACCTGCAGATTCCGGTGCGAACAGGGTTCTTAAGCTGCCCGAGGTGAAGACCCAGTATGACACGCTCGGCATCGATCCGGTGACCATGTAGCCCGATGAGTTCGCCAAGTTTGTGCGCAGCGAGATCGTCACCTACCAGCGCATTGTGAAGGAGGGGAAAATCCCGCAGCAGTAAAGCCTACGGTGTCAACCGTTCCGCCCGGGGACCGGGTTCTTCGCCTCGCAGGGGACGCCGGTCTGGCAGAGGCCGCAGGGAGAGGTTTTGAACCCGTATCGGGATTCGATATATTTTTCCGTTACGTTGTGGAGGTAGTTGAAACATTTTTCCTTGTCATGGCCCCCTTCCCTGGTGATGGCATCCGCCGGGCACCGCTTGATGCATTTGCCGCAACTGCCGTCGAAATAATGGAGGCAGTATGCGTGGCGGTCGTCGTAGGGCCGCACCGACGCAGTGACAGCGATTCGCGCCACGACCGAACCGCATCGCATCGCCTTTCCCTTGGGGGTAATCAGGCCGTCGCACAGCCCGAACGTGCCCAAGCCCGAAGCGTACGCCGCGTGTCTTTCCGACCAAGAGGAGGCAAAACCGTAACGTTCGGATTTTTCCCACTTCCAGAGGGGTGAGTTCATCGGGGCAACCGCTTCGCATCCGGCCTCGTTGAAAACCTTCACCGCATGGTCGCGCAGCTTGATATTGAAGTCTTCCCCATACTTCCGCGAAAACGCCCATCGCTCGGCGGGCAGGGTCTTTTCCCGGCTGTTGTCGAGCCTGGTTTGTTCGGTCTGGGGAAGGATCCAAGCGATCACCGTCAATTCGTCCGGCGCGGCTTTCACATCGGGAAAGGTCGTCGCAAAGATCTCCGACGGGGTCCAGAAGAACGGGCCGATGTCCTCCTTGAACCTTTGATAGAGCGGGTCATCGCCGCGGGAGAATCCGACGAGCGGCTCCTCCCAGGCCGGTTCACGGCCGCTTTCGAGAGGCATATAGTTCTCCTCGGACCCGGTGTATTTACGGATACAATCCCCGATCCACCCCGCCGCGTCGTGCTTTGCCTTCGGCATTACCACCATGGTTGCCCTCCTGAACGTGTTTTCGGCAATCATACCCCGGAATGGCACTCCTTGTCACTGAAAAAACATCGTTCATCGAGGCGATTCGTACCTCATTGCGAACCGCCGTTCTTTCTATTGGCCCTTCTGGCTTTCTTTTTGGCCTTTTTTGTCGGGACAGATTTTTCCGCCAATAACCGCTTTTTTAAGCCGTTCACATAGTCGTTATTTTTCTCGGCTCTATTCCTGCGGGCTTTTATCCATTGCCCGATCACGAACCCGATAACGCACGCGATCAATATGATGAGCCACGAACCCGATATGTGCGGAAACATATCCTGCTCCATACGAGAAACTGCAAATCAGAAGCCCTTCAACAACAGGCCGCAGGCTTCTTGCCGGAAGGCGAGCATCCCGATTCGCCGCAGCAGGGCTGATCCGTCCTTCCCAGGATGACGTTGATCACGGCCGCCGCACACCCGACGCCCGCCTGTACGGCAATGGCGTCGAAAGGGCAGTTCCGGCTGCAGGCGCCGCACTCCATGCACGCATCGCGATTCTGGATCTCGACGTGCCGGGTATTCATCTTAAACACCTCGTGCGGGCATACCTCAAGGCACATTCCACAGCCGGTGCATTTCTCTTTATCTAAATTCAGGGTAACCACATCCTTGAGATAAGTCAGATGATTCATCTTCAACCTCCTAAGCCATCAGACGCGACGCAATCCATATAAGAAGTCCGCCGCCGCCCATTCCGATCTCCGTGCGGAGCGCCCATCGCATCTCCTTGTTCACCCCGGAGAGGGAGGTATACGTAGAGGCTCCGGTAAAATTCATCGCCAGATACGCCGTGACGGCCGGGATGATCAGGAGCCACGCCAGAATGCCCAACCGCCCCGCCCACATCGATAGATCGTACCCCTGCAGGGAAAGCATAACGACCGCCACAACGGCACCGAGCACCAAACCCTTCGCCGAGAATGCCCGTCCGGGGAGATAGGGTAAAAGAAGGGGATGGATCGCCGCTCCCCCCACGATCGCACTCAGAAACGCCAGGACGGCGAAGGAGCCCTCATGAAGGGCGTTCTCCCAGAAACCGGCGGGACCGCCGATGCCGCTAAGGAGGAACAGGACCGGTGCGATGATCACTGTCGGTTTTATGGTTTCGACAAGCTCGATCGGGATCAGGACAGCCCTCTCCTTAAGCGGGAAGGTCTTGAGGCGCATCTCGCGGGTGGCCTTGAAACCGGCATCCATATAGGCGGGAAGGTCTTCGGCATCGATCGGGCCATAGCGAACGCCAAATCCGGAGAGTTTTTTGACCGTGTGGGCGGCCACACCCGGCGCCCCCAATTGGGGAAGGATCAAAGACCGGTGGCCGACGACCTCCTTCAGGCCGCTCGATTCGATCCGCTTGACCAGTTCCTCCGTGCCGAAGGTCCCTTTTCCGGCGGCGCACCAGACATTGATCCCCTTCGTATCGAGGACCAGGATCCAGAGATCCCGGCCGGGCAGGGCGCTCCGCAGCCGGTCAAAACTCATCTTGTAATTGGCGG
>MICN01000119.1 GCA_001829875.1 Syntrophus sp. GWC2_56_31 | reverse complement strand
CCTGGAGCGGCAGGTGGGCGGGTTCCGGCTTTTCCTGGAGCCGCTTTCCGGCGGCGCCGACCAGTATCGTCGAACCGGCATCGACATCACCGACGAGACCTTCGAGAAAGCCCGCCGGGCGGATGCCATTCTCTTCGGGGCCATGGGGCTGCCGGATGTCCGCTTCCCCGACGGGACCGAAATCGCCCCCCATCTAAAGATGCGGGTGGAGTTCGACCTCTTCGCCGGGGTCCGGCCGGTGAAGGCCTATCCGAACGTGCCCGGACCCCTGGCCAACCCCCGGGCGGCGAAGATCGACCTGATCATCCTGCGGGAATGCACCGAGGGGCTTTTTGCGTCGCGGGGAAAAGGGGAGGTCATCGAGGATCGGGAGGCGAGGGAAACCCTTGTCATGACCCGGTCCAACTGCGAGCGGTTCTTCGATTTCGGCTTTAATCTTGCCCGGCAGCGGAAGGAAAAGGGCGGCAAGGGCACGGTGACCTGCGTCGACAAATCGAACGTGTTTCGGGCCTACGCCTTCTTCCGGAAGATCTTCACGGAGCGGGCTGCGCGCTTTCCCGACATCACCCCCAAGTATCACTACGTCGACGCCATGGCCCTGGATCTGGTGAGGAAACCGTGGGAGTTCGACGTCCTGGTGGCGGAAAACATGTTCGCCGACATCCTGTCCGACCTGGGCGGGGGGATCATCGGCGGGATGGGGATGGCCCCCTGCGCGGAGATCGGGGAACACCATGGCCTGTTCCAGCCTTCGCACGGGAGCGCGCCGGATATCGCCGGAACCGGCAGGGCCAATCCGACGGCGATGTTTCTCTCTGCCGCCATGATGCTCGAATGGCTGGGAAGCCGCCACGAAAGACCGGCTCTTTCGGATGCGGCCCGCAAACTGGAGCAGGTCGTCGAGGAAGGCTTCTCCGCCGGCGAAATCCGGCCCATGGAATTCGGTGGGCCCCACGGTACAAAAGAGGTGACCCAGGCGGTCATTCAACGGATCTGTCGATGACCCCTGGGTGAAGCTCTCGAGCGTCTACCAGGATACCAAGGTCGGCCCGCCGACGTACGCCGACCAGACCGAGGTCGCCCGCGCTCTTCTTCGGGCGGCGCCGGAGCGGATGGTCTGGGGGAGCGATTGGCCCCACCCGACCGAGCGGGACCAAAAGCCCGACGACGCGATGCTCTTTGACCTGATCGCCGAGTGGGCGCCGGATGAAACGCTCCGGCGTCGGCTCCTGGTAGACAACCCGGCGGCGCTCTATGGTTTCCCGCATCATTGAAATCGGGCAGAAATGGTGTTAAGGTGATCTGGCGTTAGATACATCGGATAGAAGCCGAAACGTATCTATGTAACGCATAATGAAATTCAGAGGAGGCTATAGCGACAATGGCCCACGAAGATGCAGGAAAGTACGCAGCGAAGCATCCACCCGGCACAACGCTGAACGACCAGATTGCAGCGGCGATTCGACAGCAATCCTCGGAGGGCAAGCTCGCCTGTGCCGTGGGGGAAAAGATCTCGAAGGAGCTCAAGGTCGGCATTCCGGAGGTTGGTTTAACCGCGGATCTCCTGGAGATGAAGATCAAGGAATGCCAGCTTGGCCTGTTTGGCTGGGGCGAGAAACCCAGGCATGGCAAGGATATTCAGGCGGCGGATTCGGTCTCGGCCGAAGTCAAAAGCGCCCTCGAGAAGGCCGCCGTGAAAGGCGTGGTTCGCTGCGCAGCACTTTGGACGGTCGCCGATCAACTCGGATTAAATCGAAAGGTTGTTTCCACGGCCTGTGAAACCCTTGGACTTAAAATTCGCTCCTGTCAGCTCGGCGCCTTCTAATGCCATCGGGCATCCTTAACCGAACAAAGCATCCCGTCATTATGGCGAACATGCATCCTTTTCAAGTTGAGGATATAAAAATGGATAACAAAAATGTGTATGACCTGAAATCTGTGAAACTGCCTTATCTGGCGGGAGGTATGCTGAGATTCTTTGCATTGCTGGTCGAAGGTCCCCTGCGCGGATTGCTCACGCCGGGCCTGTTTGAAAGCGCGGGCGTGAACTGGCTGCGCAAACAACATTTTGCCGAAAACCCCACGCACCATCCAATCCATTTCACCGGTGAGATGCAAAAGGAGGCGTCCGCAGTCGCCGAGAACGAATGGCCGCGAAAAGCTTCCAGCATAAAAGGTTTTCAATTCGCCGGCATATTCGATTATTCAAATGCCTATCGCAATGGAAGCTCAACGCCGGAGGAAGTTGCCAAAAAAGTTTTGGATTCTATAGAGGCAAGCGATGCGGGCGATACGCCCTTGAAGGCATTTATCGCCGTCGATCGAGATGATGTGATGAGACAGGCGCGCGAGTCAGCGGAGAGAATCAAGGCAGGCAGGCCGCTCGGTATTTTTGATGGCGTGCCTGTGGCGATCAAAGATGAAATCGATATGACGCCATATCCAACCACCGTCGGCACGACGTTTCTGGGAAAGACGCCTGCCAAGGAAGATGCAACCGTCGTTGCACGGCTGCGGAGCGCCGGCGCGCTGCTGATCGGTAAAGCCAACATGCACGAGATCGGCATCAACGTAACGGGCCTCAATCCGCATCACGGCACTACCCGCAACCCTTACAACGCAAACCATTTCACGGGTGGAAGTTCGAGCGGTCCCGCCACAGCGGTTGCGGCGGGACTCGTGCCCGTTGCCATCGGCGCGGACGGCGGCGGCTCGATCCGCATTCCCGCTTCGTTTTGCGGACTCGTGGGATTGAAAGCCACATTTGGACGCATCAGCGAACATGGCGCCTATCCCCTGGATTGGAGCATCGCTCACATCGGACCGTTGGCCTCCTCCGCCACCGATGCTGCATTGACCTACGCTTTAATTGCGGGTCCCGACCCGAAAGACCCAACGTCATTACACCAACCCCTGCCGGCCTTGAAAGGCTGGGATGATCTAAACCTCAAAGGACTCAAACTCGGCGTGTACCGGGATTGGTTTCGCCATGCAGACGCGGAAGTTGTCGCCGCTTGTGAGGCCATGCTCGGGGAATATGAAAAAAGGGGCTGCGAGATCGTGGAGATCGTCATCCCAAACCTTGAGGCAAACCGCGTCGCGCACAGCGTCACCATTACCAGCGAAATGGCGCAAGCCATGCAGGCCACCTACGGTGAACATCACAGGGAACACGGACTGGATGTGCGCGTTATTCTTGCACTGGCGCGTCTATTCACCGCAACGGATTACGTCACGGCACAGCGCATCCGTACGCGGATGATCCGGCATTTCAAAAACGCCTTCCAGCATGCGGACGTTATCCTCACACCTACCGCAGGCATCACCGCACCGGAGATCAGGAAAGGCGCACTGCCCGACGGCGAGTCCGATCTGACGACCACCATCGAAATCATGCGCTTCACCACCGTAGCGAATATGACGGGGCTGCCCGCGATCTCTTTCCCGGTCGGTTACACACAGAAGGGGCTGCCCATTGGCCTGCAGGTCATCGGCCGGGCATGGGATGAGGCAACCCTTTTGCGCATGGCGCTGGCCGCCGAGCAGGTGGTGGAACGCAAGGCGCCGCAGGTGTATTATACAATGTTGACGGCTTCGTAAAAAGGCCCCCGGCGAAAGCCGGGGAAGGATGAAGCTTTAGCGCAGCATCCGGACTTTTTCGAATCCGTCAAAGGAGAGAACCCGATGGCAGAGAGGCTCTACGCGCCGGGAGAATGTTACCGGTACCAACTCATCATTAAACACCTGCTCGAAACACCGCTCTTTTTCGCCCCCGACCAGGAAATCGTCTACCGGGACCGGGTCCGTCTCACCTACAGGAAACTCAACGAGCGGATCCACAGGCTGGCCAACGGCCTGGCGAAGCTGGGTGTCAAGCCGGGGGATACCGTTTGCGTCTTCGATTACGACAGCCATCGCTATCTGGAGTGCTTCTTCGCCATCCCCATGATGGGGGCGGTCCTCCACACACAGAACTGGCGTCTGTCGCCGGAACAGATCCTCTATACGATGAACCATGCGGAGGACAAGGTCGTCCTCGTCCACGAGGATTTTCTGCCCCTGTTGGAGTCCGTTTACCCTCAACTTACGACGGTCGAGAAGATTGTCCTGATCACCGACGACGGACGGAAAACCGGGACCCGGCTCCCCATCGCGCTGGAGTACGAGGAGCTCCTCCAGGGGGTTCCGGGCTTCTGCGACTTCCCCGATCTCGACGAGAACACCCGGGGCACCCTCTTCTATACGACGGGAACGACCGGACTTCCCAAGGGCGTCCATTTTTCCCACCGGCAGCTCGTCCTCAACGCCCAGGCCCAGCTGAACGGCGCCGCCGTCTACGAATCCATCGGCCGATTCCGCTCCAATGACGTCTACATGCCGCTCACCCCGATGTTCCACGTTCACGCCTGGGGGTTTCCCTATGTGGCGACGATGCTCGGCGTCAAACAGGTCTATCCCGGAAAATACGAGGCGCCGATGCTCCTCAAGCTGATTGCGACGGAGAAGGTGACTTTTTCGCATTGCGTGCCGACGATCGTTCACATGCTTCTGTCGAGCCCGGTTGCTGCGACTGTGGATCTTTCCCGGTGGAGGGTGACCGTCGGCGGGGCGCGCCTCCCCAAGGGTCTGGCCCGGGAGGCGATGAACCGCGGGATCGAAATCTACGCCGGCTACGGGATGTCGGAGGCCTGCCCGCTCATCTCGGTGTCGAATCTCAAACCCTCGATGCTCGGTTGGGGGAAGGAAAAACAGCTCGACCGTCTGATCATGACCGGACTCCCCGTGCCGTTTGTCTATGCGAGGATCGTCGATGCGAGCGGCAAACACCTCCCCCATGACGGCGTGGCGACGGGCGAGCTGGTCATCCGGACGCCCTGGCTGACGGAGGACTATTACAAAGACCCGGAAAGAACGGCGGAGCTCTGGCGGGACGGGTGGCTTCATACGGGCGACGTGGCTTATATCGATCCGGAAGGGTACATCCAGATTACCGACCGGCTCAAGGACGTGATCAAGACCGGCGGCGAGTGGGTCTCCTCGCTCGACCTGGAAAATCTGATCAGCCAGCACCCGGCCGTCTCCGAGGCGGCGGCGATCGGCGTACCCGACAAAAAATGGGGCGAGCGTCCCCTGTTGGTGATCGTCCTGAAGCCCGATTTCCGGGAACGGGTCAACCAGGAGGATGTCAGGGTCTATATGGCGAAGTGCGCCGAAGAGGGGAGGCTCCCCAAATACGCCGTTCCCGACAAGATTCTCTTCGTGGAGGGGATTCCCAAGACCTCCGTCGGGAAGATCGACAAGGTCGAGCTAAGGAAACAGTTCGGCTGACTAATGCCGGGATCTGGCACAACGAAGAATGAAAATCACCCCCACCCTCCCCTCCCCCCTCGAGGGGGAGGGATTAAGGGAGAGGGGGCATTTTCATATAAATCGGAAGGGAGGAACGCGACGATGGATTTTGAATTGACCGAGGAACAAAAGATGCTGCAGGACATGGCCTACCGTTTCGCCAAGGCCAATTTCACTTCTCTGTCGCAGGAGTGCGACGAGGGGGAGAAATACACGGCGGAGGTCCGTAAGAAGGCCGCGGCCCAGGGTCTGGTCGGCGCCTGGATTCCCGAGGAGTACGGCGGCGCCGGGGCCGGCTGCCTGGGAAACGCCATTATCACCGAGGAGCTCTCCCGGGTGGACATGGGCATCGGCCTCAATGTGACGGCGGCGAGCTTCGGCTGCGAGGCGATCCTCCAGTACGGCTCCGAGGAGCAGAAGCGAACCTGGCTGCCGCCCGTCTGCAGCGGCGAGCAGGTGAGCGCCGGGGCATTCACGGAACCCAACGCCGGCACCGACGTCGCCGGATACAAGACGCGGGCCGTCAAGGACGGGAGCGACTACGTGATCAACGGCAGCAAAACGTTCATCACCAACGGGACGGTCTGCGACTTCATGGTGACGCAGTGCATCACCAATCCGGAGGAGAAGAAGCACAACAGCTTCAGCCTGATCATCGTCCCGGCGGAGACGAAGGGGATCACCCGCAACAAGATCCACGGGAAACTGGGGATTCGGGCGAGCGACACGGCGGAGATCGCCCTCGAGGATGTCCGGGTTCCTTTAGAGAACCTCGTCGGGAAGGAAGGGCATGGATTTCGTGAGCTGATGCACTTCTTCGACACGACCCGCGTCATGGTCGCCGCCCAGGCCCTCGGGCTGTCGGAAGCCTGTCTCGAAACGAGCGTCAAGTATGTCAAAGAGAGGACCGCCTTTGGGGCGCCGCTCGGCTCGTACCAGCTCACCCAGATGAAGCTGACCGAAATGGCGATCCGGATCGAGGCCCTCCGGGGTCTGGTTCTCAAGGCGGCCTGGCTGATCGACGCGGGACGCCCCGACTACACGCTCGCCGCGATGGCGAAGTTCTTCGGCGGGCAGACCGCCGTCTTCTGCGCCAACTATGCCGTCGAGCTCCACGGGGGGTACGGCTACATCGAGGAGTATCCGGTCCAGAAGTGGTATCGCGACGCCAAGATCCTCGAACTCTACGAGGGGACGAAGGAAGCGGAGATCATGACCATCGGGCGGTATCTCCAGGCGAGATAGCCCCGGTGCAACCGGTCGGGAGTGCCTGCGTTGTTCTTATTGGCAGATCCGGCAAGTTTACCCTGTTGTTGCAGCTGCAGAATTTATTCTTCTTCGAAGCCGAAAGCTCGGCCCTTGACGCCATATAATCCGGTGGGACGAAACAAAATGACGATAAACATGACGATAAACGGCCCGACAAAGGCCAGAGGGCCGTAAATGGTTCCTCCGACCGATACCACCTGTCCCATGATCAAGGCCGATACAAGCGTTCCTTTCAAACTACCCAGGCCTCCTAAAATAACCGTAATAAACGCAAACAGGAGCATTTCAAAGCCCATGTAAGGGGTCACCCCAACCAGCGGTGCGTTGAGAACGCCTCCGAAACCGGCCAATCCGCTGGCAACAACAAAGGTGATGGTAAAAATTCTACGAATATTGATTCCCAGTCCCTGGACCTGATCGGGATTCTCGATACCGGCACGAATGGCTCTTCCAAAAATGGTTTTATTGAGGAACATGTCGATCAGGAAGTAGACCGTGATGCTGATAATGAATACGATCACGCGATAAAGGGGAACATTGGCGCCCATAATCGTAACAATCACTTTGAAAGGCATGCCGACCGGTTTGCTGGAAAGTCCGAATATATACTGAATGAGGCCGATTCCGATCATGAACACGCTGAAGGTCACGACCATAGTGAACATCAGCTCCTTTCCGTATACCCGGCGAAGCAGCTGGGTCTCGACAATATAGCCCGAACCTGCGGCCACAAGCGTCCCGCAGAGCAGCCCCAGCAAGAAACTCCCGGTGGAGGACACCAGCGCATAGGTCATATAGGCACCAAAGGTATAATAAACCATCTGCTCCATGTTGACGATTCGCATCAGACCGAAACCGATACAGATTCCAACGGACACCAGAAATAAAATGCCGCTGATCGTCAATCCGAAAATAACCGCGGTAAGGTATAATTCAAACATGATGTCTTCCTCTTTTCCTGGATAGTGGCAATGAAGTCCTTCGCAGCAAGCTGCGGGGTATTAAGGCGCTAGCAAATGAAATACCCTCTATCCCGCGTTTTCACCCGAAACGGCATCCGCCGGTTTGGCTTTCCCGGTTTTGAATTTCGCGCCGATGGTCTGGAGCGTACCCCATACGCCCCCCTTAAATTTGAAGCAGACGATAATGGTGAGAACGCCCACCGCCAGTTCCCAACGATCCATAAACGAACTGACGAAGTCTTTGATTCCCATGAACGCCAGTGTGCCGAAGATCGGCCCGTAAACACCACCGCCCCCCAACAGGGTTGCCACCAGCACCTCGGCCGCACGCGCAGGCTCGGTAATACTGGGGTTCACGAACCCGTAGTTGATGGCATACAGGGAGCCTGCCAATGAGGCTAAAATCGTCATAATGGTAAAACCGGTCCAGCGCAGTTTGAACGTGTCGTAACCTAAAAACTTCATCTTGCTTTCGCTGGCTTTAATCCCGCGCAATCCGGCTCCCAGGGTCGACCGATCCAGCCAGGTGTAAAACACCAGCACCAGAAAGAGCACAATCATGGTAAACCAGAATACATCGGCCGGTTTTCTCAAATCCAGAAAAGGCGTTTCATGGAAACGGGAACGATACCAGAGGCCGTCATCGCCATTGGTGATGGGATACAGGATCTTCTCCACCATAAATAGGCCCATGGCACAGGTGGCGGCATTGATGAGCGCAAAATAATCGCCGCGCAGCCGGATATAGGCCGGGCCGAAGAGCAATCCCGCCAACAAACCCATAATAATGGCCAGCCCAATGGCGACAAAAATATTATGGCCGATATGGGCCAGATAAATCGCAGAGGTGTATGCCCCGATACCCAGGTAAAAAGGCTGCCCGAAAGAGACCATGCCCATATAGCCATAGAGGATATCATTGGCAATGATGTAGATACCGAAGGTGCTGACTTCAAACAGGAAAGTCATCTTGTTTGGAAATAAATACCGCGCCGCGACGAGAAGCGCTATCATCACAATAGGCCCCCGGATATAGCTTAAGAAGCTTTTGTCCATCTTACCCCCTCACCCTTAAGGTCGCCATCAATCCAATAATATTACAGATATTTTTCAAATGTCAGGGCCTGGATTTCTTTCTTTTCCGTAATTTCAGCAACGACCTTGCCTTCTTTCATGGCATAGACCCGATCCGCCACCTCGGCGGTCAGAGGCAGATTTTGTTCAATGATCATCATGGTTGTTTCCTGACTGATCTTCTTAAAGGCCGCCTTTAAATCATCGATAAAATGGGGCGCCAACCCCTCGGTCGGTTCGTCCATCAAAATGAGATCCGGCGTGCCCAGAAGGGATTGCGCCATGAGAAGCATTTGGCGTTCCCCGCCGCTCAGGTTTCCCCCTTTTCTGTCCATCAGGGTTTTGAGCTTGGGAAAGTGCTCAAGAACACGATCCCAGTTATAATCTTTGGTTGCATAGCTACCCAATTCGAGGTTCTCCTTGACGCTCAGATCGGCAAAGACATGCTTGTCTTGATGGATATATTTCAGACCGCTGATGGCGATATCGTATGCCGGTAAATTCCCGATGTCTTTTCCCTTGAAGAGGATCGTCCCCGAATCCTGCTTCAAGAAACCGGCGATGGTCCGAAAAAAGGTGGTCTTGGCGGCGCCGTTCCGGCCGACGATCACCACCACCTCCCCCTTGTTCACCTCGATCGAAGCATTAAACAGGACATGCAGTTTGTTATACGACACATTGAGATCTGTAACCTTTAGCAAAGCATTACTCGTCATAGCTCGTCCACCCTTGGGTTAGGTATTCAGTTTCCAGTAACACCTTCGGACTTCGGGATCATTCAGGGTTGATTCACAAGGTCCGCAACAGATGATCTCGCCTTCATGCATCACCGCCAGTCGATCGACAAAATCCTCGAGTTTGGAAACCTTGTGTTCAATTAACAACAGGGTTTTGTCATGGGAAAACTTTTTCAATACCCCCACAACCTCGTCTATTTCCTGATCTCCCAGGCCTGAAAATGGTTCGTCCAGGACGATTACCTGGGGCTCCGAAACAAACGCCATGGCAATTTCAAGCCTTTTCTTGCTGCCCAGGGGCAGGTTCCCCACGATTTCATCTTTCAGATGTGCGATATCCATCATCTTGAGGTATTCTTCAACTTTGCGCCGGATATCGCTTTGCCATAATCTGCTGGTAAACATGCGGAAAGTGAACGGCTTGTTTTCCCGTTTGCGATAATAAGAAAGCCCTAGGTTTTCATATACATTGAGATTGTCAAAGACATGGACGAGCTGAAAGGTTCTGCTGATGCCGAGCGCTACCCGCTGGGCGGATGACAATCGGGTAATATCGACACCGTTAAAAAGAACCTGCCCTTCATCGGGCAGGTAAAATCCGCTGATGAGGTTGATAAAGGTTGTTTTGCCGGCACCGTTGGGGCCGATGATTCCCAGCGTTTCTTTCTCTTTCAGCTCAAAATCAACCTGATTGACGGCGGTAAAATCTCCGAATCTCTTCGTGACCCCTTTGGTCGTGATGACTGCGTGGTTGTTCATGTTAAACCTCGCCACATGGTTGCGATAGACAGGAAAAGCATCCGTTGCCGCAGCGGCAAAAAACCGCAGCGGCAACGGCGTATCGTACATACGAAAGGCTAGTAGCCGAGGTCTTTCAGGGGCGGCAGGGCTTTCGCCCCACCATAGGCGCCGAGCACTTCAAAGACGTCATATTTGTTCTTTCGCTTGTTGGCCGGCTTGCCCTTGACAAAAAAGGCCTGGTATTTTCCGTCCAGCTGATGATCTTCTCTGAAACGCGCTTTGCCCTTGATCGTATCAAATTCTGATGTCGCCAGAACCTTGCCGATTTTTTTGGGATCCACGCTTCCGGCTTTTACCACGGCCTCCAACAGAACATCCGTGGCAGTGTAGGCCAGCACGGCGTAGGCATCGGGCGGTTCCCCGAATTTCTTCATATGATCGTTGCGCAGCGCCCGGCCCCTGTTGGCCAGTTCCTTACTGAAGCTGTCGAGATCATAGTAGTAGTAGATCAAGGCATAAAGTTGGGCGGCCGCTTCCGCGGGAATACCCATGGCGACTTCGTAGGCGGTCCAGGAATTGACGATCGTGCTGACCTTGTGCAGCCCCAAGTCATAAGCGGCCTTGACACAGGCAACCGCGTCGCTGCCGAACATGTTGGTGATGAAAGCGTCCGGTTTGAGCGCCAGGGCCTTGTTGATTACGGCAGAGTAATCCGGCGCGCCTTTGGGTAATTCCTCATAGCCCACCAACTTTCCGCCAAATTCTTTAAGCCCGTCTTTAAAACCCTGCAGCGTCACCGTTCCCCAGGAATCGGCTCGGATCTGATAAAAGAAGGTCTTTTTGCCCAGCCCGTTGACCAGAGCATCCGCCGTCAGATAGCCGATGCTCCAGGGGGTAAAGGCCACCGAATAGGTGGCAACCGCCGGATTCCCTTTTTTAAAAGAATCGAGCGCCGGAACACATGCGGGAATAAAAGGGGTCCCGGTAATCTTGGTCTCTTCGTTCAAAGCGGCTGCCAGGGGATTGAAATTAGCGCCGGTGACAGCGAGAACGCCGGATTCCACCATTTCTCTGAAGCGGCGAACCCCCACATCCAGCTTCATTTCATCGTCCTTAACCATGAGTTCAATCGGAACTTTTCCCCAGGGCATTTTAAGGCCGCCCTTGGCATTGATCTGGTCTACCAGAAGCACCACCGCATCTTTCTGGGTTTTTCCGACCTGCGCCAGAGGGCCGCTGAGTCCTGTAATAAAGCCCAGCTTAAAGACCTTCGGCTGATTTTCCTTGGCTACAGCCATATCAGCGCCAATCACGACGATAAATACTAAAACTGTGAATATCGTGCATATCCTTTTCATTCTTATTCCCTCCTTCCAAAGGCGTTATAGGGTCTAAATCTTTCATAGCCGATGTATCGATAAATCACCTCCCTTCACTACACCGCATAAAGGCGATCACATATCCTCTTATCTCAGAACGATTCTCCCAAAACAGAGCATCCTTCCATATGCATGATCCAAGTTAAACCTCTATCACCAGCGAGTTGAAAATCGGAAATCAGGAATAAATGTTTCCTCAGCTACAGGAGCAGCGTCGACTTGGTATCGGCCAATATGGATACCTGCTGAAAACCCGCCAGATAGATAACGGGCGGCTGTGAAAGAAGGGGAATTCATAACCGCTCGTTTATTTTTTTTATTTATATTAAAATACTTTTATTCATTCTAAAAATACAATTAAATCGTATTGCATGGACTTGTCAATAAAAAAGTGACGGTCTGCCGGCGGTAAAAACAAGACGGCTCTTAATTGCCATGGCCCGAACAACCCAGTCTTGTATTTTGCCTTCATCATCCGGTCCTTCTTTTATAAGCTTAATGATTTCATGATCGACATAAATTCGGGTTAGTAAGTCAATACAATTCTGCCCAGAGCTTTCCCATTTTGAAGAACTGCCAGGGCCTCGTTTATGTCATCGAAGGGGAACGTTTTGGAAACACAGGGTTTGATCTTACCTTCTTCAACAAGCCGAATCACTTGAATCAACTCATGTTTATGGCAATATCGAGACCCGATCACATGCCATTCATTGTAATGCATCGCCATGGTGTCGAGGGGAAACCGCTGCTGCGGGGCATACCCGACCAGCACAAGCGTTCCGCCCCTTTTCAGCGATGGAAGCGACCAGCTCAAGCTTTCATTTCTGCCGACAAATTCGAGAACGGCGTCAACGCCATATCCATTGGTCAGCCTGTTTACTTCCTGCGGGATGTTCAGGCGCTGATCCAATAAAACGTCGGCGCCCATTTCCTTCGCGAGATCCAGTGCGGCCGGCTCTTTATCGACCACGATCACCCTGGCGCCGCAAAGTTTTGCAATCTGGATGCCATGAAGGCCGAGTCCTCCGGCGCCGACAATCATCACATCTTGACCGGCGCTGACACGCGCCAGGCTCATAATCGCGTGATAGGCAGTTGCGACGGCATCAGACAGGATGGCCATCTGCTGAAAAGCAAATCCTTTTTTGAATTTACAGAGGCTGGCAGCGGGGATTCGCAGATATTCAGCGAATCCTCCCGGAAGTTCAAAACCGATTCTTCGAACATTGGCACAGATGTTTTGTCTGCCTGTAAGACAATATTCACAACAGTGACAGGACACATAGATATACACCAAGCCAATATCGCCGACCTTTACACCGGATACCCGCGTTCCGACCGCAACCACCTCCCCCGCAACCTCATGGCCGGACAGGTGCGGCAGGTTTATGATCGGCGCCGGGATTTCTCCTCGGATAATCTTCAAATCGGTCTGGCAAAGCCCGCATGCCTTGACCCTGACCAGAACCTCATCTTCTCCGGGTTCAGGGATTGCCATTTGAACCGCGTGAAGCGGGCGGTTATACTCCGTTAAAATCATCGCCTTCATCATGATGGCGCACTCCTTTTCGACCCTTTGGCAAACCAGCGTATCTTTCTGCTGAAAGGCCCTGCCGCTTGATCTCCACTACGTGATGCGCTTTGACCGGGGGCGCATCCCGCAAGCCCCGCCCTGTGGGCAGGGAGCTTCACTTTACGCGCGCTGAAGTAATTCCCAATTCGGGCTGTACGAAGGCCGCCGGCCTTCGAGCACGGCGAGAACATTTTCAGCCGCCCCCTGTGCAAGTTTCGCCACTGTATCTTTGGTCAAGGCCGCACTATGGGGCGTAACAATCACATTTGCCATCTCCAGCAGGGGATTCCCCTTTTCGGGAGGTTCTTTTTCATAGACATCCAGACCCGCCCCCGCAATCGCAGCGCTTTTAAGCGCTTCCATCAAAGCAGTCTCCTGGATAATTTCGCCCCGGGAGGTGTTGATGATAAAGGCCGTCGGCTTCATCATGGCAAAACGCTTCCGGTTCATCAGCCCTTTTGTCTCCTCCGTAAGGGGCACATGTAAAGACAGGAAATCGGCTGTCTTCATTACCGTTTCCATATCCGACACGACGACAATCGGTGTTCCGTCCAGGGAGCCGGGATCAAGATAGGGATCATAGGCCCACACTTCCATCTGAAATCCTCTGATGCAGATATCCGCCACAATCCGTCCGATTCTGCCAAGCCCGATCAACCCTACCCGTTTGCCTTCAAGGCCCACCGGACGATATTCGAATCGGGACCTGAAGTTCCCCTGCCGGGTGGCCGGATCCAGATAATAAAACGCTTTTGCCAGCGCCCCTATCATGGCAACCGCATGCTCGGCCACAAAACGATCCTGAGGCCCTTTGACCCCACAAACCACAATGCCGTATTCGGTGGCTGCCTCGATATCCACGTTGTTCAAACCGCCGCCAGTTCGCGAGATCACCTTTAGACGCGCGGCCGCGCTGACCATCTCGGCCGTCACCTGCGTGGCCGTTCGCACAATCAGGCCGTCTGCCTCTTTTAACAAAAATCCAACGGTCTTCCCGGAAGGATCCGGACTCATGATAATTTCAGCCTTTCCTTCCAAGACCTTCATCCCCATTTCATCGATCGGTTCCGAAAGTAATATTCTTCTCATGGATTCATCTCGAACTTAATTTTCAGGTGCACGTTTATATTTAGCCATCAGGGATAGAAAGGCCGCTACCGCCGCATCGATGAATCCCGCATCGTTTATGTGGGTATCGAGCTTTACCAGGGGAATCGACTTGCTCAATGACGACTCAAGTGTATCGATAAAAGCTTCGTTTCCCTCCGGGTCCCAATGCGGCAGGCCTTCCCTGTCAGGATAAGAAAACCCTTTCAGGGGGATAAAAACCATCACCGGTCCCCTCGCCCGATTGAGCTTGCTGGCGACTTCCCGAGCTACATCCTTGAGTTCGTCCACGCCAAGCCGCACCAGGGTAAATTGCGGATTGTTGTAAAAACGGGCTCGTCCAGCCATGCCTTCTGGAATGCTTTCCGGCGGTCCCTGCACCGAGTAGTTGATACTCCCAGGCGCCACGACCTGCGGCAGCCCTAGTGCGCCTGCCGCGGTCAGCCGGTCTCCCCGCAGGGCCGCATGGAGTCCCTTGACGCGATAATCCCCGATCTCATGCAGATTGAGATCGAGAACCCCATCAAAGGCCCCTCCCAGAATCATGTCCTCCATGGCAATCCCGCCGGTTCCATTCTGGTGAAAAGAGACCACCTCATAGCCCTTCTCCTGCAGCGCGCGTTTAGCCCGCAAGGCACCGATGGTAGTCGTTCCCAGCATGGAAAGGGCAACCGGAACGCCCTCCGGTCTGATTGTTTCGTCGGGATCCAACACCATACCGCAGATGGCGCCGGCGGCGTTTTGAAGAATACGCCTGGTCAGAAAATTAAGGCCCTGAATATCGCAGACCGTATGCATGATCGTCAGATCCCTGGTACCGACGTACGGCCCAAACCGATGCAGTCCATTGGCGATCGTAGAGACCATGAGACCGGGGATGCCTGTCGGCAGGGCCCGCATCGCGGTAGTCGCGATCTGAGTGCCCTGACCTCCGCCGATACCGATCACGCCCTGAATACGGCCTTCATGGAAAAGCGACGCGGTCAAACGCGCGGCGCCCCGGCACATATTTTCGGTACTGGCAAATTTATCTCCCTGCTGCAAGGATGTTTTCAAAGCAACACCCCCTTGGGCGGCGACTTCCTCCTGAGAGATATCGGGTTTTCGCACCGGCGGCGCCAGGATACCCGTATCCATCAATAGAACCCGAATCCGATTCTTTTCGATGCGCGCTTTGAGGTAGAAAGCCTCTTCTTCCTTCGTGTCCAGGGTCGCAATCAACAGTATCGTTTTGTTGGTATCCATGATTTTTTAGCGCGAATGTGTTTTTTCAGAACAAACTTCCACTCGGTCCGAGGTCCTTTACGTTCGGTTTTACGATTACCTTCACTGCCCCTCCGATTCGCTCGCTGAATGTCTTGAAAGCCGTTGAAATCTTTTCCAGGGGGAATGCATGCGTTACATATGGTTTAAGGGTTATCCTGCCCGAACCTACCATAGAAACGGCCCGTGCCACATTGGACCACCCCTCGCCCCTGGCCGTGTGGATCGACTTGTTTTTTTGGATCAGTTCTGCAAAATCAACGCTGACCGGTGTATAGGGAATCCCCAAAAGCAGGATTTTCCCCATGGGTTTGGCGATCCGGATGGCCATCATGGGAGCATCCTGCCCGCCTGAGCATTCGATCACGAAATCCGCGCCGACCCCGTGGGTCTCTTTAAAAACAACGTCTAACGGGTCTTCGTTATGGACATTGATGATGCGATCCGCGCCGGTTGCCGCCCCGACATTGAGCCTGGATTCCCGCGTCCCGATGAGGTATACCCTTTCAGCTCCTAAGGTTTTTGCCACCTGGACGGAGATGAGCCCTAACGGACCCGGCCCGATCACCGCCACGTGATCACCCGCCACATACCCGCCCAGTGTCTGGAAGCCGTAAAGGACGCACCCCAGATTGGTGATCAGGGCGGCCTCGTTAAAATCAATGGAAGCGGGAAGCCGGTGAAGGGTGTTCACATTATTCACTACATATTGGGCGAACCCCCCATTCGCGGTCATGCCGTTGGCCCGATGCTTTTGACTGCCGTAATTGAGACAGGCTGTATAGTTGCCGATCCTGCAGTTTTTACATCTCAAGCAGCCCAGATGAGCCTCCACGGCGACACGATCTCCAATTTCAAATTCATCCACGGTGTCCCCCAGCGCGGCCACAGTGCCCGCGTACTCATGGCCCGGGATGAAACTTCCAAAGGGCGGCTGCCCCGCAAACGGCTTTTCCATCAGGGCCACATCCGTGCTGCAGCAGGCACAGGATTCGACCTTGAGAAGGACCTCCATAGGCCCCGGCTCAGGGATGGCGACTTCTTTCACCTCAAGTCGACTGGGCCCAACCAGAACGGCAGCCTGCATGATTCCCGGTATCATCATCAAATTCTCCTTTTCTGATGCTGTCATCGTTTTTACCGAACGCTATCCTGGGTTACACCCAGAAGCGACTGGGCCGTGTCCTCGTCCGTAATGAGCACGTCCAGAAATCGACCCCTTAAGGCACCGACAATCGCGTCCAATTTCTCATGTCCGCCGGCAATCCCGACCTTGTGTTTCACCTTGCTGAGTTCTTCAAGCGTCAGGCCGATCACCCGCTTGTCCCAATCAACGATGCATGGTTTTCCGTAGATATCATACAAGCGGCCGCACAAAGCCCCCACGGCTCCCTTCCCGGCCGCTTCATCATAATCTTTCCCCCGAAAGAGGCCGGCCCTGTAGAGTGCGCCTTCCTGATTGGCCAGGCCGATCCCCAGCAGGGCCATGTCTGCCGTTTTCGCCATGGCAAGGGTTTCCGCGATTTTACCTTCCCGCAGGAAGGCATTTTTTGTTTTTTCATCTCTGACAAGCAGTGGGGCTTGCAGCAAGAGGGATTTTGCCGAAAGTTTTTCGCTTAACATCATGGTCAGCATGTTCGTATCCGTTCCACCGATAACACCCATGCTTCCGGTCAGCTGCACCACCGTCAGATCTTCGGTCTTGGTTGCCTCCATACTGTTGACGACATGCCTGAGCGTGATACCCCATGCAACCGACAGCACCTTGATTTTATCGATAATCCTGGTGAGATATCGGGCGCCTGTCTCACCGATCTGAGCCAGTTCGGTTTTGCCCACAAGCTGACTGCGCCTTACGATAACAGCTTCCTTCAGCCGAAACTTTTTCGCCAGCTCAATTTCGGTCTCACCGATGTTCCCCATTGGATCGTTGATGCGGATGGAGATGACTCCCTCTTTTTTTGCCTGGCTCAAGAGGCGGCTGATCTTAAAGCGGCTGATCCCCATCAGACCGGAAATTTCTTCCTGGGTCTTGTTTTCCTGGTAATAAAGGAGGCAGACCTTGACAATGTCACTTTCGTTAATTTTGTACATCACGCGTTTTATTTCGTTGAGTTATTCGCACTTCGAAATGCGGTTATCGGCGGCGCCATGGACTCTGTTAAACACCGGACTTATCCGGAAACGAGAGTGCGAAGCTCCTTTACCGAACTTTTGCATATCTGCAAGATGAGTTTGATGTCCGTGCCGTAACCGACCATTTTCATCCCCTGGTCGATCCAATGTCTGGCCATATCGATGGAACCTGTGTGAATCCCAGGAATGACTCCCTTTTCATTTGAAACTTCTATCACACGACGAATCGCAGCTTCGACTTCCGGCGCATTGCCCTGTCCCGGTTTGCCATAGGAGGCGGACAGATCCGATGGCCCGACAAAGGCCACGTCAACCCCTGGGACGGAAAGAATCTCCGGCAGGTTTTCAACCGCGCGCCGATCCTCTATCTGGATGGCGATCAAGACCTCCTCGTTGAGGCGGGCCATGGTTTCGACCGTATTGCCTGCCTCAAAAAAGGTCTGCTGCCTCGCCAGCGCGACACCCCGCTCTCCCTCGGGAGCGTAGCGGCACCACTTCACCACGTTTTTCACGTCTGAAACATCCTGGATCTGGGGCACGAGAAGCCCGGCAGCACCTGCATCGAGCGGCCGGGAAAGATAATCCTCAGATTTCCGGCTGGAGGGTCGGACAATAACGGGGATATCCACGGCTCGCGCTGCCATGACAATGTCGCTCATCGTCTCCAGCGAAAAACAGGAGTGCTCCATATCGACAAAAAAGAAATCAAACCCGGCTTGCGCGAACAGGATGGCGATACCGGGGCTCCTGATTTCAGAAATCATGGGTCCGAACACGACGCGGCCCTCTCTGAGGGCATGTTTCATTTTATTTCTAAAAATCATTGCAAAAACCGTCCTTTCAGGCCACGGTACCGGTCAACTCAACTGAAAAAGCGTCCTCCATTGATATCCAAGGTCACCCCGGTAATGTAACTGGCTTCATCGCTGCATAAAAAGATCACACCGGCAGCGACCTCCTCGGGGGTGCTGGCCCTTCGCAGCGGGATCTGGGAAATAATCTTCTCTTTATATTCCTCCGATCTGTCATTCCAGAGGTCTACGGTTCTTTGGCTGGCAAAAGTAATGGTAGGAGCGATGGCGTTTACATAAATACCATCAGGTCCCAATTCATAGGCCAGATGCCTTGTCAGCCCGATGACGCCCGCCTTCGCCGCCGTGTAATGGCATCCCGCCAAGGATCCCAGCCATCTGCCTGCCAGTGCGGACACATTCACGATTTTGCCCCCCCGACCCTGTCTTCGGAACTGTTCTGCCGCAGCCTGAGAGCACAGAAAAGTACCCTTCAGGTTAACATCCACCACCTTGTCCCAAGAATTTTCATCGATATCCTGAACCTTGCTTGGGGTATACAGGCTGCCTCCTGCAACATTGACCAGGATATCCAGTTTGCCGAAGTGCTCCACAATTTTCGACACCGCAGCCAGTATGCTAGGGCGTTGACACACATCGACGACCGCACCCATGGTATTGGCCGCCGAATTCAACTCTTTCACTGTGGCAGTGATCATCGACTGATCGAGATCCGTCACGCAGACCTTGGCACCTTCTCGGATAAAGGTTTTACAGAAGTTTTTCCCCAAGCCGCCGCAAGCGCCGGTAAGCCAAACGACCTTATCGATTAACCTCTCTCCCGCCACCTCAAACCTCCTTTTTAAAACGATTGACAGCCTGAAATGATTATCATCCGATAATCATTTCAAGGATATCGCTGTTGAAAATGGAGAAGGTGCTAGCTTCCCCAATATCGCCTCATTGGAAACTTACCAGGAGCGCGTGTCGTAATTCCGGTCCTTGATTGTCACATTGATTTTTTTCACTTCATTGGCAAAATCGGCCAGATTGTCCGAAGACTTGTCAAAATATTTTTCGCCCTTTTCCTTGGTCCCCAGGAAAGGATCCCCAATGGTGGCTTCTTCAACATATTCATGATGCTCCATGGGCACCCAGATGTTCTCCGAACCCTGAAAAATGACAGTCGGAACACCGTCCGTCTTGGCAAAGGCCGGCCCCATCCATTCGGGGGCATGGGCTTTGTGAACATGGGCTCTGTCCATATGGACGGTACTCTCATCATTGGCTAAACTCGTGGAAGTTTCCATCTCACCGGAATGCCATGCAATTTTCTCCTCGAAAATGTCCTGAACCACCTGAAGCTTTCGTTCGGTCGGAGTCATATACCAGCAGGTAAAGCACCCGGTTTCATAACGCAGCCGCCGAAGCACTTCGTCAATGACCTTATTGTTGGACGCATGATGGCTGACATAAATCAGCTTGCTGAAACCGTGAAAAATCAAACAGCGGCCGATTTCATAGATGATTCGCCTGAATGTTTCCCCGGTAAAGCTGAGAGTGCCCACGCCATCATTAACCAGGCCCATATGATGGGGTGAATAACCTACCGGTATCATAGGCGTATAAGGGACCTTCGCTTTTTTGGCAGCCCGTTTGGTAACCTGGATGGTTACAATCGCATCCGTTGCAAGCGGAATGTGTGGCCCATGCTTCTCCTGACTCCCAATGGGTATCAAAGCCACATCTGTGCGTTTCAAAACTTCCTTTACATCTGGATAAGACATTTCCTCCATGGCATATGTCCACATTTCTTCGGCCATCTTGATCCTCCTATGAAAGCTATAGTTGATAAAACAACAGACCGCTAATGCGAGCAGCAGGTGCTCATCTGTGCAAAACAATAATGGACAATCGTACCCTTGTCAAGAACTTTATTATACAAAATAGCAACAGGGTTATCGTATATGTAAATCCACCAAAGTGATTGACTTTTGACAATTGCCGTGAAATATGAATTATCATTCATTGTAAAAACCTTGGTACCACCAATCTGACGGCACGAAGGGAAAAGTTAACCGGTCCAAACAAGGGGTAATAAGACGATGCTGTTTTGTAATTCAAAAACACTGACTTCAAAAGCGGTTCGCATGATGATGGATCGGGCTATTGCAATGGCACGGGATTTTGGTATTGCCGTTACGGTCTCGATTGTGGATGCCGGGGGACATCTGCTCATGCTCGAGCGTATGTCTGGGGGACGCTTTCATACAGTTCACACTTCTACTACGAAGGCAATCACCGCAGCTTCCAATAAACGCCCGACCGGTGCTCGGGGGGCGCAGGGGCAGTCTTTAGATGTAATGCACGCCATGGGGCTTGCACTGGCTTCAGGACCGGGGCACTGGACCGCCGTCGAAGGCGGGTATCCCATTATTGTTGAAAACGAGTGTATCGGGGCAATCGGTGTCAGTGGTGGAACGGAAGAACAGGATATGGAAATCGCCAATGCCGCCCTGGCCGCTGTGGGCGCAGCGTATACCGGTAAATATCCTGACCCGGAGGGCTAGGCTTTGGGCTACCCCTGGAAGGGGTGAGTTCTCACCATGTTTTAAATTGTTAAAAACTCTTTCTGTTCAGATGTACTCTTTGCATTTCATATAAGGAAACCGATGAAGTATGAATATGAGCTCGACCAGCGTCCCACCTTATTAAAATCATTCCTTTTCGGTATGCAATGGGCGGCTATCGCGATTTCCTTGATTATCATTCTGGGAAAAGTTGCCGGAAGCATGCATTTCAGGGAACCTGAAGACCTGATCGTCTACCTCCAGAAAATGTTCTTTCTTACCGGTGCAACCCTTTTTTGTCAGGTCCTGTGGGGCCATCGGCTGCCGATCATATGTGGCCCGGCCACAGTACTGTTAATCGGAATCATTGCCAGCCAAAGCTTTGAAATCAATGTCATCTATTCGTCCATTATGGTAGGAGGCCTGATTATTGCCCTTTTCGCTGTAAGCGGCATTTTCAGTTACCTGCAGCGGCTGTTTACGAAAAGGGTCGTCGCAACCGTTTTAATGTTGATTGCATTCACACTTGCACCGACCATTTTAAAGCTGGTGACCGACCTGAAGAGCGGTGTTGAACCGCTTTCAAATCTTTCTTTTGCCATATCGCTTGTATTTGTCATGTTTTTGCTCAATCGGTTTCTGGCAGGGGTGTGGAAATCAACCCTGATTATCTGGGCGATGATTTTAGGAAGCGTTACCTATCTGCTTTTATTTCCGGGAGCGGAAACCCGCAGCATATTTGCTCAAACAGATCTATTTTCCGGATTTTTCAGCCGGCTGACCTTCAGACTCTCTTTTGAACCGGGCGTTCTGATTTCCTTTATTTTTTGTTTTCTGGCGTTGTCGATCAACGATCTGGGATCTATCCAATCGATGATAACCCTGCTGGACCTTAAAGAAACAGGTAAACGGATAACCCGGGGGATTACAGTAACCGGCCTGGCTAATATTGCTGCAGGGTTTTTCGGGGTATTGGGTACGGTTAATTTTTCATTGAGTCCTGGTGTTATCGCTTCCACCGGATGTGCCTCTCGGTTCGCGTTGATACCGGCATCCGCTATTATCGGGTTGCTGGCTTTTTTCCCGGCCGCCATCGGAATCATCGCTTACGTCCCCTCAGTAGTCATCGGGTGTGTCTTAATATATATTCTTTCTTCTCAGATTGCCGCTGGACTGGTCGTCGCCTTTCAGGGAGAGGGGAAAGACCGTTTTGATATCAATGGCGGTCTGGCAATCGGATTGCCGGTACTGCTGGGCACCGTTGTTGCCTTCCTTCCGGGGACTGTAATCGATACCTTTCCCCTCGCCCTCAAACCGATTCTGGGAAACGGCTTTGTGGTGGGGGTTGCAGCGGCTCTCGCGTTGGAACACGTGATCTTTAAACGCTGAAGAAATCTATCCTGACCCTGCATCGTAATTCAATATCCAGGTGACCAACCCCTTTGATCATGACTTTCACCCTTTGATTCATAGACGTTGCTTAATCAGGAATGCTCTTTTTTCAAGCGCTCCGCGATGGACTTGAAATCGTACGATGGATAAACCTCATAGCGGAAAGCACCCCAGGCCTTCTGCTCCATAAAGCGGTTGAGGTTACGCAGCCCGGAGGGCGCCGCCTTCACCTGAATGATGAAACCGAACGACATGGCCACGGACCAGGAAAGCAATTCGGTCCCCTCTGGGGGGAAATCACGATAAAATCCGGTCTTCTTGGCGTGTTCCATGATTTGGTCCAGGTTTTTCGACTGGTCATGATGCAGAAGGATCGTGAGCATTATCTTTTCTTCCGGATCCATGTTCAATTCTCCTTATGTCTCTGTTTGAAAATTCGTTTAAATCGACCGCCAAGCTAATATCCTCGACGCAGACCCAGGGGTGAAAGATCTACAGCGATTTTGCTTTCGGCACAGTGTCTCCCCGCGTGTGAAACGTTCGCTTGATTGTGTATGACATACCTATTTTCCATATGATGTCTCCTGCCAAACTCCTAACATGGGTCAATCAACGACTACTGACCCCGATCGAGATTGACGGTGGACGCCCTCCGGGCAATGCACGAGAACAGCAGCGAACGCTTAGATCAGCCCGGCGTCCTCGGCGGGTTTCCCGTACTGCCAGGAGTCCTCGGGCCGGTAGCATTCCCGGTAGTCGGGATAGGTGTACCGGCCGATGTCCCGGTC
>MICN01000118.1 GCA_001829875.1 Syntrophus sp. GWC2_56_31 | reverse complement strand
CCTATCCCGACTACCGGGAATGCTACCGGCCCGAGGACTCCTGGCAGTACGGGAAACCCGCCGAGGACGCCGGGCTGCTGTAGTGGTTGCAGTAACGCACCGGAACGAGTCCTCCGGTCCCCTGCGCCGTCGGAGAACAGAACGCACATACTCTTGCGCGGGGAGGTGAGCCGTGGCCCAGGCCGAGGGGACCGGAAACATCAGCGCAGCCACGCGGAGGAAGACTGTGGCCGCGGCGGGCCTTCTGGCCCTGGGGCTGCTCTGCCTCGTGCAGGTGTTTGTCCGTCCGCCGATGCTGCTGGCCGAAAGGTTCGTGCCCGGTGCGGGATGGATCGAGGCGGTGCTCCTTGCCGTCTACGCCGCCCTTGTTTGCCGGGCCATGCTCGATCCCACGCGCCAGCCGCGGTGGAGGCGGTTCACCTGGCTCCTGTTCTCCGTGGCGTTCTACAGCCAGCTCCTGCTCGGCCTCGCCGGCATCGAGAAGTGCCTCATGACGGGGAAGCTCCACCTGCCGGTGCCCGCGGTCATAGCGGCAGGGCCGGCCTGGCGAGGGGAAGAGTTTTTCATGCTCGGCCTGTTCCTGACCACCGTGCTGCTGGTGGGACCTGCGTGGTGCAGCCACCTGTGCTACCTGGGGGCGTGGGATGATCTCGCAGCAACCCGGCGCCGTGGCGCCGGGCCCTTTCCTCGCTGGACGCGAGCGGGCAAGACAGTCTTCGCTTCGGCCGTTATTATGACCGCGTTTCTGATGGGGGTTGCCGGTGTTCCCGGCCGTGCGGCCGTCCTGACCGGTGGGGTGTTCGGCATCCTGGGCGTCGCCGTCATGGCCTGGTTCTCCAGGCGGTCGGGCTCCATGGCCCACTGCCTCTTCTGGTGTCCGATCGGAGTGCTCGCTACGAGGCTCGGCCGCATTTCCCCGTTCCGCCTGGTCATCGATCCCTCCTGCACCCGATGCAAGGCCTGCATCCGCACCTGCCGGTATGGTGCGCTGAGCGAAGAGGACCTTGAACGCGGCCGCCCGGCCATCTCCTGCACCCTTTGCGGTGACTGCTTGGCAAGCTGCCGCTGCGTCTCGATCCGCTACCGGTTCATCGCTCTTTCCGGGGACCATGCCAGGGCGCTCTTCATTGTCCTCGTATCGGCACTACACTCCGTTTTTCTGGGCCTGGCACGGATTTGAACGTATCTCTCAATTGTTCTTTTGTATTTTCCTCTCCCTATCGTCGTGAAGCAACTGTGTAAGGAGGTCGGGCGGAAGGGGTTTACTAAAGAGGTATCCCTGCATTTCCTGACATCCCTGCGCAGATAGAAGAGCCAACTGCATTTCTGTTTCGACCCCCTCGGCGATGATATTGAGTCCCAGACTATGGGCCATGGAAATGATGGCTATAACTATCGCCCTGTCATCCGCGTTGGTAGTGGCATTAGCGATAAAGGACCGGTCAATCTTCAGGGAATCAATAGGAAACCGCTTCAACTGACTCAATGATGAATAACCGGTGCCGAAATCGTCGATGGAGATAATGATTCCTAATGAATTTAATTCTTTAAGGACTTTTATCACGGAATCCACATCCTTCATGATAGCGCTTTCGGTGAGTTCTATTTCCAGTAAGGCAGGGCTGACGCCGGTTTCCTCAAGTATCTCGGTAACGGTCTCGGTAAAATTTTTCCTCCGGAACTGGTACGCGGAGACGTTTACCGCTACGGGGAACAGAGGATTTCCCTGCGTCTGCCACTTTCTGATCTGCAGGCAGGCGGCGCGGATGACCCACTCTCCGATCGGGACGATCAGGCCGGTTTCTTCCGCCAGAGGGATAAATCTGTCCGGCATGATCATCCCCTTTTCCGGGTGGGGCCAGCGTATCAGCGCTTCCATGCTTGTAATGCAGCGGTCAGCAATATTTATCCTTGGCTGATAGTAGAGGACGAACTCATTCCGTTCAAGGGCATGGCGCAGGTTGTTTTGCAAGTCTAGCCGGTTCATCATCTTGACGTTCATTTCCCGGGAGAAAAACTGGAAGACGTTTCTGCCGTTGTTCTTGGCATGGTACATGGCGGTATCTGCATTTTTCAGCAGGTCGTCAACCGTCTTTCCATCATCGGGGAAAATGGTTATCCCCGCGCTGGCAGTTATATAGATATCGTTGCCTTCCACTTGGTACACTTCGGAGATATTTTGCAAGATTTTTTGGGCTACCAGGGACGCTTTTTCCGGGTCCTCCAGGTTCGGCAGTAAGATGGTAAACTCGTCGCCCCCCATGCGAGCTACCGTATCGCTTACGCGGACGATTGTCTGCAGCCTCGCGGCCACGTCCTTAAGCAGAAGGTCACCCACGCGGTGGCCGGAGGTGTCATTGATGTCCTTGAAACAGTCGAGGTCGACAAACATTACTGCCACCTTCTGCGTCGCCCTATCCGCCTGAAACAGAGCCTGACTCAGCCGGTCGCAGTAGAGGGCGCGGTTGGGAAGACCCGTAAGGTCGTCAAAATGGGCCAGCCTCTGAAGATGGTCCTGATGTTGCCTGAGAGCCTCGTCGCGTTCCTCAACCTCCGTGAGCATTTCATTGAAACCGTCAATGAGCGAGCCGATTTCATCCTTGCTGGTCTTTTCCGTCCGGAGGGAATAATCTTTCTCCTCGGATACTTTTTTCATGGTCTCGGCCAGACGCATGATCGGCACCGAGATCAGGCTTTGAAGTTTCATCGACATGAAGTAGGCAATCAGAAAGGCTGCCAGCAACACCAGGGCGGCGATGGCAAAAAACAGGTTGAGTTTCTTAATATGTCCCTGCATGTTAGGCTGGATGACCACCGTACCGATATGTGTCCCGTCCACGACAATCCGCTTCCAGATGCGGACCTCCTTGCTTAAGCCCCATAGCGCTCCCGCATCCCCGGCCGCCTCCGCAGGCGCTTCCTCTGCGCCGATTTTCAGCCTTGATCGGTCAGCGCCGGGGGCAAGGTATTCCACAAATAATTCACCATCCTTGGTGACGATCCGGGCCGCGAGAACGCGCGGATTGGCGCTGATGCTATTCAGGGTTTCCTGTGCGGCTTTCTTGTCATTGAACATGATGGCCGCAGACGAGTTGTTGCCGATAATGTCGGCGAGCGACAGGAGCTCCTCCGAGATTGTTCTGCGGAAGGTTGCCATTTCATTAATGATGAAGGCAGCGGAGGTAAGGCAAAGGACCACGCCACTCGTAAGCAGGATGATCGTCATCAGTTTTTTCTTGAGAGAGGTGTTATAAAATGCAGTGATCACGCCTTATCTCCCTATTCGATCACATCGCGGGCCAACTTCAAGAGCTGCGAACTGATCTTTAATCGCGCCTGCTGCGCCGCTTTCAGGTTGACCTCAAAGCGCACCTTGTCTTCCAGGGTAATAAAATTGATGATCCCCCCGGCCTCGGCAAATCTATCCAAATCGCTGACGGTCAACACATTCAGGTTCTTCACCGCGGCCAGGATATTTGGCAGTTGCATCTTTTCCGACGCGCTGACAAACAGGACTTGGCAACCCCGCATCTCTTGGACACTGTTGATTTGCCGCACCGCCAGTTTTCTTGTTTTCACCGTCTTACCCCTGAGGCTGCCGAGGGCATCCCCAAAGGGGGATTTACCAAGGATGCATATGGTCAGAGGGGAGTCGTTAGCTGGAAAGGTCTCGGTTGGCCATTCGACAAACAGGGTAAAGTTGTAGAGGAAGGCCGCTTTTACTTTGTATTCCCGCGAGGCGCTGTCTTCGGCAAAGAGGTTCCACGGAACTGCCGACAACAGGGCGACAAGAGTCAAAATAACTATTTTGCAGTGGTTGTAAATAATGCGGGTAGTCTGAAAATCCATTGAAAAAATCTCGCTCCTGGCACAGGCGAAAGGTCCACCGCTCGGGGTAGTGTCGGCGGAAAGTTAGAACCGGTACACAAATTTTAGCCGGAAGGCGCGACCGTCCTGGCCAATGATATCCTGCAGGTGCTCTCCGGAGCCCGGGTCGCCGTATTTCCTGTCCAGAAGGTTGTAAACGCTGGCAGAAAACTCCAGGCCTTGAAGCAGGTTCTGGCTGAAGAGCGTCAGATTGGCGGTAACAAAGCCTCCTTCGTCCCCCCCGGCCAGGGTCTTCCGGCTGCTCGTGTACTGTATTTCAGCGCCGGCGAAAACCGTCTTCCTGATCAACGGGGCGCTCAGGTTCAGCTTGACGAGGTGGCGCGGGGAATTGGTCAGTTCGTTACCGGTCTCCTGATCCTTTGTCTCCTGCAGGACATAGCTCGCGCGTCCTTGCAGACCGTCGGTCCACTTCCCTTCTATTTCCACCTCCATTCCCCTGGCCTCTATATTGCCGACGTTCCTGTAGATCAGGAGACCGTCGGTATCGGTCTGTTGTGTGATGAGATCGTCTATCCGGTAATAAAAGCCGGATAGAGAAGACCGGAAGTGCTCCCCAAGGTACTGTTCGTACACCAGTTCGTAGGTCCTGATTTTTTCTGGTCGGAGGTCCGGGTTGGGCTTCGCCGTAACGCCGTTGTCCGCATAGTACTGTTCATACACATTGGGGGCGCGAAAAGCATCCCCATAGAGCAGCTTGAGGATAGTTTTCTCCCAGGGCTTGTAGATCAGCGCCAGCCGGGGATTGGTGGTTCCGCCAAAGGAGCTGTAATTATCGTAGCGCACGCCGATATTGAAGATCAGGTTGGACAGTAGGTGGTATTCATCCTGGAGGTAGAGGGCATATATGTGCGAACTCCTCCGGTCATCCAGCTTGCTCAGGAAGGGGGATTCATCATAAGTGCCTTGTCCCTGTCTGAAATTGTAGCGAACTTCCGTGCCCGCCGTAAACAGGTGCTTTTCCAGAAATCTTCCGGTGTACATCAACTCCCCTCCGGCCCATTCCCCGTCGGAGAAGTCCTTGTTGCGCACCGGCGGATCGCCCGGATTGGCGCCGTAGTACATGTAATCGCCGCGATAAGAGTAGTTGTCATAGTAGACCCTGCCCGTCAGCTCTGCCTGATTTTCAAGTTTGTGGTCATACTTCAGGTCCGCATAACCATGGGCGTCGGTAGTGCGGTTGCGGTTGTCGTTGAAAACCGTGCCAAAGGAACCGGTGGGTATCCCCTTTTCCCTGGATATGTAAGCGCCGGTGAGGGTCAGGTCCCGGAAGGCAAACTTGGAAAAAAAGCTGTGCGACTTGTCGTCGTCGGCACGATCGGCAAGGCCGTTGTTGGTGGCCGGCGTGTCAAATTCGCTGAAGTAGAGCCCCCGCGCCCCGCCGCTGTTGTACAGAGAACCGGAAATCAGCATTTCCAAACCGTTCGGATATTTATTGCCATAGCTCAATCGGCCGCTATAGGCATCCTGGCTCCCCGCCGATCCGGCAACCTCCGCGCTTTTCATGTCCTTCCCCTGCCTTGTGATGACGTTGATTACCCCCAAAAAAGCGCTGGCGCCATAGAGGGAGGAACTCGGCCCGCGGATGATCTCTATCCGGTCAATCAGGTCCACATCGAGGGGAAATTCCGTCCCCACGGCGGCCGTCTCATAGATGTTGTCATTGAGGCGGTGACCGTCCAGAAGCAGCAGGACTCGGCTGTTGTAGTCGCCGGGACGGTTAAGTCCTCTTACACCCAGAAAATGGTAGTTGCGATCGTAGGTAACGTATAAGCCGCGGACACTGCGCAGGACGTCGGCAAGGGTTCGATGGCCGTATTTCTTGATTTCATCCGCGGCAATGACGCTGACCGAAGCCGGGGCGTCGGTTACCTTCTGCTCGAACTTGCAGGCGCCGTAAACGGTGGGGACATCGATTTCCATCAGTTGTTCAATGCTCAATTCCGTAAGGCTTCGCGGTCGTTCGTTTTTCGTATCGCCGGCCCAGGCCGGGCCGTCCACTGGCAGGCAAGTCGCAACAAAGATAAGGAGTGTTAAACAGCAACGAATCTTCATAGCCGCCTCCGTCAAGTTTTTACGATATTTGTTAGGATGCCTTTTAAAAGTATGCGGATTGTATATTGAACGGATGTGCCTGTCAATGCTAAGTCTGTATGACAATGACGGTCATATTGTCATGACCGCCTTTCCTGATCGCCGCATTCACCAGCGCGTCGGCTGTCGACTGTGTCAAGGAATGTTCACTCAGTATCTTCTCAATCTCATTGTCCGTCACGAGATCATAGAGACCGTCGGTGCACAGAAGAAAGCGATCGCCACTCCGGACGCTCTCTACCCTGGTAAAGACGGCTGCCAAATCACCACCCCCCCCTAAGGCTCGTGTGATGATACGACGGTAGCAATGATTGTTTTCTTGCTCCGGCTGGATTTTACCGGTGTCGATTAAGTGCTGATTTCCCGTATGATCGATGGTCATTCTTTCACATGCGTGGTTTCTGATCCGGTAGATTCGACTATCCCCCACATGTGCGATGAGCGCTTTGTCATCGCTGAGCACTAAAGCGGATAAAGTCGTGCCCATCCCCTGTAGTTCATCATGTTCCTTTGCAAAATCGACTATTTTATTATGCGCCGACCAAAGCGTTTTCTCCAGTCTTCGTATTTTCAATTCACTTGCATCGCTGCTATTTTGAAGTATCGCTTCATGATTGTAGTACGCCGAGACGGCTTCCTCGCAGGCCATCCTGCTTGCTATTTCCCCGGCTGCATGTCCACCCAGGCCATCGGCAATGACAAAAAACAGTCCAAACTTCTGCAGATCATAATGGGTGCAGTATTGGTCAACAACCAGGTAACTGTCCTCGTTGTTGTGTCTGACAAGACCGATATCCGATTTTTCAAAGTGGCTGATATTTTCGAACATAAATCATTCACACCAATCTGTTATCTTGCCCCTTCACTGTCTGTCACCCGAGAGCCTTTAGCAAAAAGATCGACCCATTGCAAGCTCTCTTCTTGACACAACCAACCCTTTCCATTATACATCAAGAGCCGAAACGCGGGTTTTTATCGACTCAAGGAGCGAAAGCGACGAATGCCGTTTAATGCCATTCCCGCAGAAGATTTTTTCAACAGGGAAAGTGAGCTTCACTATCTGAAGGGCCTCTCCGAATTAAAGAAGAACGCTTTGGGCGGAGACGTGTTCCTGGAAGGCGCAAGGGGCACGGGAAAGACGGAACTTCTCAAGCAGCTCTACCGCCTGCTCTACTGGGAAGGCGATGTCGTCCCGTTTTACTACTCCTTCAAAACGGCGAACCTTAAAGGGGCCTATTTCGCGAAGGACTATTTCGCCGGATTTGTCAGACAATATATCTCGTTTGCAAAAAAGGAGCCATTGATTGCGCAAGGTTCCGCTGAGCCGTTTGAGCGTCTCATGCCGGCGATATCTTCGCTCGGCCTGTACTGGCTTATCGACTGCATCGAAGATTTTGAAACACATGTGAATAAAAATGACTTTTACTGGCAGATCGTCGCCGCCATATCAGCCCCGGTCATTGCCGCTAAAAAAAGCGGAAAGCCGGTGATCGTGATGCTGGACGACTTTGATGCGGCCGCATCGCTTTACGAATCCAGCCTCGGCGATACGACCGGCCTTATCAGCCTCTTTCGGGAATCGATGCAAAACAGCCTCTGCCCGCACGTGATGACCGGCTCGGCGGGAGCACTCGATGCGATTTTCACGGACCACTCCCTCATCGGGATGACGGAGCAGATGCGGCTGGGTCCTCTTCCGGAAGATGTGGCGGCCGAACTTTTCGGGGCTCATCTTGCCCGTCTGAAGATCAGTCCCCCGCCGGTCGAAGAAGCGAAATTCCTTGCGGTACTGAAAGGGAATCCCCTATATATCAGGAACCTCGCAAAAGCGGCCTGGAAAATGCGCAAAAAGGAACTTCATGAAAAGGATCTGATCGAGTGTTACAGCTTTGAGGTTTCCGACGGAGAAACCGCATTCTATTGGTCTTCGGTATTGAGCCGTTATATGAAGACTGCGGAACAGCGAAGAGCCATGCTGAAAATTCTGATGCACTCGTTTGAAAATCAGGGATTTGACGACGTAAAAAGGCTCTCCATCTTATCCGGGGTCGACGAGACCGAAACAGGCGCTATCCTGGCCGCAATAAACGTATCGGGCATCATACGGGACAAGGACGCGGTGCTTCAGGATTTCATACGCTGTCTTTACATGAAGGAAATAGAAGGCAGAACCGCCGTCTATGCGAAAGAGAAGATCGAAACGAAATATCTATCGGAAAAAGAAGAATCGTGCTTTGAGCTGGTGATCCCGATGAGTTCGAACGCGGAGCTCGTGGTTGCAAAGGCTGTCGAACAGATCGGCAAAAACAGCAATCTCGACGCCGAGTTTCTGAATTATCTGCAACTGGCGCTGATCGAGGTCTGTATCAATGCGATGGAACACAGCGGGAGTTACGAAAAAAAGGTCTTCCTTAAATTCATCACCCGACCGGACAGACTCGAGATCATCGTGGAGAACTCGGGGAAGCCCTTCTCTCCGGATACGCGAAAAGAAATCCCCGTGGAAGAGAAGTTGCGAATGGGCATCAAGCGAGGCTGGGGGTTTAAACTGGTTTACGCGATCATGGACAACGTGAAGGTCGAGAGGGTAAACGACAGGACGAGGGTGATCATGACAAAAAACTTGAAAGACAAAGAGGTGCTCGAATGAAACCGGTTCAATTCAGCGTGGCTTCGAAGCTCGTTGGAGACGCCGCGGTTATTTACCCCAAGGGATATCTGAACAATCTCTCCGGAGAAAGTCTCGTCAATGAATGCGGCATTTACATCGGCAGGGGCATAACGAAAATCGTGGTGAATTTCAGCGAAACCGATTTGATCAATTCCATAGGCATATCCCTGATTCTGCAGATTATGGAAGATCTAAGGAATATCAAAGGCACGATTTGCTGCACAAACATGTCCAAGTTCCTCCATGACACCTTTGAGATGCTCGGGCTTATACAACACATGATCGTTTTTCCATCGGAAAGCGATGCAATAAAATATCTGAAGGCCGGAACGCCATGAGCACAGAGCTGAAGAAAGCATTGTATAACATATCGGCCCTCGCCGACCTCGGGCAGGAAATCACATCCGAAAACGCTTTTCATGAAAAGATCCAGGCGGTGTTTTATGTCATCACCGGCACATTCCTGGCAAACAAGGGTGCGATCCTTTCTTATGACAGATCGTCAAAAAAACTGGACACTTTGACAAAAAAAGGATTTACCTCGACCGATCTGGAACAACTTGCTCCCGAAGAACTCATGCCGCTCAGTAAAAACGAGCCGTGTCTGATCAAAGACGCCCCTTTCCTGGCGGTTGTCGGCGCAGAGGTGCTGGTTCCCCTGTGGGTGAGAGACCAGTTCATCGGGGCCTTGCTTCTCGGCGGCAAGCTCACAGCCGGCCCTTATACTCCGGAAGACCTTGAACTTCTAAAGATCATCGCAACGCAGATAGCGATAACCCTTAACCATCACTCCCTTTTCATGGACCTTTCTGACAAACTTGAAGAAAACCAGAGACTCTATGAAGAGATGCGGCGGATTTACCACGGCACGCTCCAGGCATTTGCCGCAGCGATCGACGCAAAAGACGCCTATACCCAAAACCACTCGCACAGGGTAGCAAAATATTCGGCCGCCATTGCGCGGGAGCTCGGATGGAATGACCACGATATAGAAGGCATATACGTTGCCGGGTATCTCCATGACGTCGGAAAGCTGGCGATAAGCAACGATCTGTTGAACAAGGTCGCACCCTTTACACCCGAAGAGCGTGCAGAAATAAGAAAACATTCGACCCTGTCCCACAATATCGCGGTGAAGATCAACTTCCCGTGGAAGAATGTAGAGGATATGGTCTGGCACCACCACGAACGCCTGGACGGACAAGGATATCCCGATGCACTGGTACGCGAAGGCATCAGCGACGGGGTCAGGATAATCACGCTTGCCGACTCGTTCGATGCGATGACCTCCCAGAGGCCATACAGGAAAAAGATGGACGTGCAGACCGCGCTCGCCGAGTTGAGAAAATGCCTGGACAGTCAGTTCGATAACAAAATCATGCTCGTCCTCTGCAGGGTTCTCGACAAGGAAATAAAAGGCGAGCTGCCGGAGCCCGAAATACTGCCCAACCTCGACAAGAACTCGGACCTCTCTATCATTTCCTCCCTGTTGGAGGGGATCATCGTGGAACTCTCTGCGACGCAAAGCCCTGCATAATTCCTGTCTGCAGAAGGGTTTGCGCAACCTTTCGGTCGATCATCGCTTATCCCTGTGGTTTGAAAATGCATTCCGACAACCTTGCAGACCTTCGCGGACAGATCGAGCGCATCACCTACACCAACGAAGAAAACGGATATACGATCGCCCGGGTCAAGGTCCAGGGCCGCAGGGAACTGGTCACAATCATTGGAAATATCGTCAATCCCACCCCCGGCGAGATCGTTTCCATGAAGGGTGAATGGGGCAATCATCCGAAATACGGCGAGCAGTTCAAGGTTGCCCATTGTGAAAGCGCCGTCCCCGCTACGGTCCATGGGATCGAGAGATACCTCGGTTCGGGCCTTGTCAGGGGGATCGGTCCGGTCATGGCCAAGCGCATCGTCAAGCGGTTCAAGGAAGAAACGCTCGATGTCATCGAAAAAGACATCGAAAGGCTGGCCGCGATCGACGGGATCGGCAAAAAGCGGATCGCCATGATCAAAAAGGCGTGGGATGAACAGAAGGAGATCCGATCCATCATGATTTTCCTTCAATCCCACGGCGTCGGTCCGGGCTATTCTGCGAGGATCTATAAGCATTACGGGAATGCATCCATCGCTATCGTCAAGGAGAATCCCTACCGTCTGGCTACGGATGTCTTCGGCATCGGGTTTATCACCGCCGACAAGATCGCCCAAAAGCTGGGGTTTGCCAAGGATTCGCAGCTCCGAGCGGAAGCGGGCATTCTCTATGTTCTTCACGAGCTGACCGATGAAGGCCATGTCTATTACCCCTATGAACCCTTGATCATCAAATGCAGGGAGATCCTCGACATCGACCGCGAGATCGTCGCCAAGGCGATCGGAACCATCGCCGCGGACAAACGGATAGTCATCGAAGATCTCTGCCGTCAGGCCGATGCCTCTGGGGATAGCGGCAAGGCGGTTTATCTGGCCGGTTATCATACCGCGGAAACGCAGCTCGCCGCCCGTCTCAAAACCCTGATCCGGACGCCCCAGGCCCTCCGGAGGATTGACGCGGAAAAGGCCATTCAATGGATCCAGGAGAAGCTCGCCATCACCCTCGCCGATCGGCAGATCGAGGCGGTCCGCTGCATGACCGGGAACAAGGTCATGGTCATCACGGGGGGCCCCGGGACGGGAAAAACGACCCTCATCAATGCCATCCTCCGGATCTGCTCGGTCGTCAGGACAAAGATCATGCTCGCCGCCCCGACCGGGCGGGCCGCCAAGCGGATGACGGAAGCCACGGGTCACGAAGCGAAAACGATCCATCGGCTGCTCGAATACAGCCGGCAGAAGGGCGGATTCCAGAAAAACGAGAATGCGCCGCTCGATTGCGACCTTCTGATCGTCGATGAAACCTCCATGATCGACACCCTTTTGATGCACCACCTGCTGAAGGCCGTTCCCGCGACGGCCACCTTCGTCATGGTGGGCGATGTCAACCAACTG